>CAILBQ010000514.1 GCA_903832475.1 uncultured Acidobacteriota bacterium
AAATCGCCGCGTTCGCCGATCAGCACTTTCTCATCGAGAAGCGGGAAGATCATGGCCGGACCAAGACCCAGGTTCGCCTGCTCGACGACAACACCCGTGTCGAAGAAGTCGCCCGGATGCTCTCTGGCGCGATTGTGACCGAAGCAAGCCAGCAACACGCGAGTCAGATGATTGCCGCGAGTCGGTAAGAAGAGCGTGTTCGGGCAGATTGTGCTGGTCAACGTGCCATGAAAAGCGGCCTCCGTGGTAGGATTTCCTCGCCTTTATGCACTGCGCATCTTTAGGCGCAGGCTTCCAGGCTGAACGCAATTCGTTGTGCGCATCTACACCAATTTGAAAGAGGAAGTTCGAATGAAGTATTACAGCCGATTGTCTCTTGCCCTTGCTCTGCTTTTGAGCACGTTGTTCAGCGTCGTTCCTGCCGTTGCTGTGCAGACCGCGTCATCCAAAACAGCCGCCGCCGCCCCCTCAGGAACCCTGGTCGACATTAACTCCGCCACCAAAGATCAGCTCAAAGCACTTCCAGGGATCGGTGATGCATATTCGCAGAAGATCATCGATGGCCGTCCTTATGCAATGAAGACCCAACTAAAGACGAAAAAGATCGTCCCCGCAGCGACGTATGACAAGATCGCCGGTATGATCATCGCGAAACAGCCGGCTAAGGCCATCAAGAAGTAGCATCTCAGAATCCTTCCACGACACATTTTGTTTTGGGACGCGCAGTTCGAGGGATCAAAGCCACCGTTGGCTGCGCGAATTCCCCACCCGCAAATCCCTTACGTTCTGACACTCAACCCCTTGATATACTTGGGATGTGACTTTACTAGCCTCTGAAGCCGTCCCCAGCCTCAGCCCCGCGGATCACACCGCCGGCCAGAAACGCGTACTTCTCCTCAAGCCTCGTGGATTCTGCGCGGGGGTGGTACGCGCTATCGATATCGTCAAGATCGCTCTCGACACCTTTGGCGCTCCCATCTACGTTCGCCGGGAAATTGTGCACAATCGCTTTGTCGTCAATGAGTTGGCCGAGAAAGGGGCGATCTTCGTCAATGAGATTGAAGAAGTTCCCTCGGGGCAGCGCGTGATCTATAGTGCACATGGCGTTTCGCCGGCAGTTCGAGAAGCCAGCAAAGCCCGCTGCCTTAAAGTGATCGACGCCACCTGCCCGCTGGTCACCAAAGTCCATGTGGAAGCGGTCAAGTTTGCCAAGCAGGGCTACTCGCTGGTTCTGGTTGGCCACCGCGATCACGACGAGATCGAAGGAACGCTAGGCGAAGCTCCGGAAGCCACCCAGGTGGTTTCGAATGTGGCCGAAGTTGAAGCACTCGTGGTCCCTGATCCAGATCGGGTGGCATATTTGACCCAGACCACGCTTTCGCTGGACGAGGCGCGCGATATTATCCACGCGCTAAAGGTGAAATTCCCCAATATTGTGGGTCCGCATACTCAGGACATCTGCTATGCCACGGAGAATCGACAGGTTGCCGTGCGAAATGTCGCTCCGGGCGCGGATCTGGTTTTAGTGGTCGGCTCCACGAACAGTTCCAACTCCAATCGCCTGGTTGAAGTATCCAACAATCTAGGCACCAAGGCGTACCTGATCGATAACTCTGCCGCGATCGATCCAAAATGGCTGGAAGGTGTTGATTCAGTAGCGGTTACAGCAGGCGCTTCGGCTCCGGAAGTGCTCGTGGAGGACGTCATCAATTACCTGCAACAAAACGGGTATTCCGGCGTCGAAGAGGTAGAAGTGATGCCGGAGAATGTTCGCTTCGGCCTTCCGCCAGAGATCGTTCAGGCCATCGGTGGAGCCGGCGGCGCGCAGTCCATTCCTGTCCGATAACAGTCAAGGCTGCCCTTTATTTGCTGCGCCTAGAACAGTTTGCCCAGCATCCAATGAACCGAGACGAATGAGCACATTGCCTGCACCTCGACAATCCGCGGGATCAAGGTCTGAAGGATCGGTTCGCTTTGGGCGCATTGATGCGGACATGTCGCAGGTTGAAACCGCGGTCGATCGGTCCTGCGACTTTATCTTTGCCCAGCAGGATACCGGCGGATTTTGGTCGGCAGAGCTTGAAGCAGACTCAATGCTCGAAGCTGACTACATTTTCCTGCACACCTTACTGGAAAGTGGGAACTCGGGACGAATGAGCCGGGCTCTGACCGAGATTCTTCGTTACCAAAACGAGGATGGGAGCTGGAGCATCTATCCCGGTGGGCCGGGCAACATTTCCCTCGCCGTCAAGTGCTATTTCGCGTGCAAGCTGATGGGGATGGCTGCGGAAAATCCGATCCTGATTCGTGCGCGCGAGTGGATCCTGGCGCACGGCGGTGTCGTGGAGTGCAACACGTTTACCAAGATTTACCTGTGTGCGTTGGGCCAGTACGACTACGACGCCGTTCCAGCTATTCCGCCAGAAATCGTCCTCGCGCCGAATTGGTTTTACTTCAATATCTACGAGATTTCCTCATGGTCGCGCGCGATCCTGGTGCC
>CAILBQ010000515.1 GCA_903832475.1 uncultured Acidobacteriota bacterium
CCCCCTCCCCCCTCCCCCCCGTTTTTCCAGGAAAAGTCCGCAACACCCGAAGCCCGTTTCGCCTAGTTCACCAGCGAACGTCGCCCCGGCAAATCCAGCGAAAACGTCGGAATTTCGATATGGAACCGTTCTCCGCTCGCGCTCTCCATCTCATAGCTGCCGCCCATCATCCCGGAAGCCGTATCGAGCGGCACCCCGCTGGTGTATTCAAAGCTTTCCCCGGGCTTCAGCACCGGCTGCTCGCCCACCACCCCCGGCCCCTTCACTTCATTGAACTCGCCGCGCGCGTTGGTGATCATCCAGTGCCGGTTCAACAGCTGCACCGTCTCCTGCCCCTGGTTCTCAAGCGTGATCCGGTACGCCCAGAAATATTGAGAATTCTCCGGCGACGATCTCTCTTGGAGGTAAAACGGCTCCACGCGAACCGCAATTCCCCGCGTAACCGCTCTGTACTGCGTCTCATCTGCCATCCCTCCAGCTTAGTCGAGTTTCACAAATTGGGTGCCCATATCTCGCGTGCGAGATGTGGGATCGCGTACCCTTGCTCGATGGAAGTTCACCTCATCGACGGCACCTACGAGCTCTTCCGCCACTACCACGGCGCTCCCAAAATGCTCGACCCGGAGGGCAGGGAAGTCGGCGCCGTCCGCGGCGTGCTCGGCTCGCTCCGCATGATGCAGAAGCAGGGCGCAACCCACATCGGCATCGCCACCGACCACGTCATCGAATCCTTCCGCAACCAGCTCTGGCCCGGCTACAAAACCGGCGAAGGCGTCGAACCCGACTTACTTGCCCAGTTCCCGCTGCTCGAAGAAGTCCTCACCGCCTACGGTTTCCAGGTCTGGCCCATGGTCGAATTTGAAGCCGACGACGCCCTCGCTTCCGCCGCCGTCAAGGCCGCTGAAGACCCGCGCGTCGATCGCGTCCTCATCTGCACCCCGGACAAAGACCTCGCCCAATGCGTTCGCGGCACCCGCATCGTGCAGATGGACCGCCGCAAGCAGATCGTCCGCGACGAAACCGGCGTCGTCGAAAAATTCGGAGTTCCGCCCGCGTCGATTCCTGATTTCCTCGCCCTGGTCGGCGACACCGCCGACGGCTTCCCCGGCCTGCGCGGCTGGGGCGAAAAATCCGCCGCCAACGTTCTCGCCGCTTACGGCCACCTCGAGCAAATCCCCACCGACGCCGCTTCGTGGTCCGTCCGCGTCTCCGGCGCCGAAAAGCTCGCCGCCACGCTGCGCGACAACTGGCAGCAGGCTCTGCTCTTCCGCGACCTCGCCACGCTGCGCACCGAGATTCCGCTCTTCCAATCCACCCACGAGCTTTACTGGACCAAGCCCACGCCCGCATGGCCCGCCGTTGAAGCGCACCTCAAGTCCGCCAAAATCCGCGACAAGCCCGAGCAAGCGCCTCAACGCCAATCGGCCAAGCCAGATTCCGAGAAGGAATAAGTGCCTATGGCGCGCAAACCATATCCCGTTACCCCCGACGGCCGCTACTTCGTCGTCCGCGGCCGCTTGTGGCGCACCAGCAATCCCAACCTCCCCGAATCCGAACGCAAGCGCCTCACCCGCGAACTGATGGCCGCCCGGCGCGCCAAGGCAAAGGCCATGCGCACCAAGGACGCCGCCGCTCGCGAAATAGCCCGTCAGGCAGTCGACGCCGCCAAGCATGCCCTCGGCGAACGAGGCCCCGTGTGGTGGACAGACGGAGCCCCAGACCTCAACCGGCATCTCGCCAGGAACACACCGTACGCAGACTGGTTCGCGTCACTCGGCAAAGCGCCGTAACTGGCCGCACCCGATCCTGCAGAGGCGTTTGCCGAACTCACAACACTGACTTCGACCCTAACTGAAGTGTGCTGCCTTTGAACTTCGTCGTGCCCACTGTGACACCCAACATAGGCGCGGCGATCGCGCCCAGGATCATGGGAATGCCCAGCACCGCGCCGATGCCGGTAAAGCACAACAACGCTCCCGGAATCAGAAGCAGTGGGACGGCGATCACCCCGATCAGCGCTCCGCCGAAAATGCTGGGAACCGGAGCGTTCTCATGCGGTACATCCGAAAGATGAGGTTCGTGTTTCGTGACGCTGGTGATTCCACATGTCGGGCAAAAGACCCAGCCTCCCTCGAGCTGCAATCCACACTTGCTACATTGCGTGTTCATCGTAGCGCCGCTCCTCAGGCGGCCAGAATTCTAGCACCGGCAAACACGCCCAAAGATAGGTCACAGGTCACAACCACGCCGAAGAG
>CAILBQ010000516.1 GCA_903832475.1 uncultured Acidobacteriota bacterium
AAACGGTTAGCCGACAAGCAGCAGCCAGTGTTAATCGCTTCTTTCCGCTATCGGGATCCGGCTGCTACGAACTTGCAGAACATGAATGATGCAAGACAAGTAGATCCCAGGCCGCCGGCTGAGAGAACCCCACAACCGAAGGGCCTACCGCAGGCTGAGGTCGACGATTTGGTAAAGCGCGCTCGCGCTGAAGCAATCGCTGAGACTGAGGCGCGTATTCTGGCGGAATACGAATTAAAGATCCGAGCTGGCGTGGACAACGTCAGGCATGCAGTGGATCTTTTCCAAGCTGAGCGCAAGAATTATTTCTCAAGGGTAGAGTCAGAAATTGTTCATCTAGCTTTGGCCATCTCTGCAAAGATTCTGCATCGTGAAGCTCAGGTGGAACCGATGCTGGTAGCAGCATTGGTCCGGATCGCGGTGGAAAAGCTGCATGACGGGTCCAGCGTATCGGTGCGCGTCTCTCCCTCACAAGCCGAACGATGGCGCCTCAACCTTGGAAATCTGATGAATGGATCATCGATCACCATTGTGGAAGATGCCAATCTCGAAGAGGCTGGGTGCATTCTTGAAACCGACCTGGGGTCCGCCGATTTCAGTATCGCTGCACAACTGAAAGAGGTCGAGCAGGGATTCTTTGACCTCCTGGCGCAGAGGCCATCAATCAAATGATGAGCTCAAAGCCTCTAGCTCCCTATTTCGACCGTCTTGAACGTGGTTCGACCCTTCGTTGGCGCGGACGCGTTCTTCAAGTTGTCGGCAACCTCATTGAATCAGAGGGGCCATTCTGCTCTGTCGGTGAGTCTTGTGAGATTACAAATGCGCTGGGCAAAAAATACTCAGGACAGGTGGTAGGCTTTCGTGGGTCGACAATGCTTTCGATGGCTGTCGAGAATCCACAGGGAATTCGATTCGGAGACAGAATCGTCGCGTGGGGAACGCGGCCCTCCATCCGGGTCGGCATGGATCTGTTGGGTCGTGTCATCGACGCGACTGGGCTCCCGCTCGATTCGAAAGGTGAATATCGAGGGCAACGAACGGTGTGGGTAGATGGCTCAGCACCTCAGCCGCTTGATCGTCTTCCTATTCGCGAGGCGCTCGGATGTGGTATCCGTGCTCTTGACGCCTTCGTCAGCTGTGGGCGGGGCCAACGCATCGGAATTTTCGGAGGCAGTGGTGTAGGAAAAAGTACGCTTCTGGGCATGATGGCACGTGGTACCAGCGCGGACATGACGGTTTTGGCATTGGTGGGTGAGCGGGGACGCGAAGTTGGGGAGTTCCTGGAAGTGATCGGCGAAGAGGGAAGAAAACGCTGCGTCGTTATCGTCTCCACTTCCGATCAGTCTCCTCTCCTGCGGCTACGCGCTGCTCTTTCAGCGACGGCGATAGCAGAGTACTTTGCGAGTGAGGGCAAAAACGTGCTCCTGGTGGTAGACTCGCTTACTCGATTTGCGATGGCTCAACGCGAGATCGGCTTGGCGGCAGGCGAACCGCCAACAGCCAAGGGCTATACACCCTCGGTGCTGAATATGCTCGCGAGGTTAGTGGAGAGAGCAGGCTGTTTCAAAGATGGCAGCATCACAGCTTTCTACACAGTGCTCATGGAGGGGGATGATCAACAGGATCCAGTCGCCGATACGGTGCGTTCCTTGCTTGACG
>CAILBQ010000517.1 GCA_903832475.1 uncultured Acidobacteriota bacterium
GCCGGGGTTTTCACGGTTCCCACAATGGGACGGAAAGACCATGTGGATTTGTGGGTGGGGTGGGTGGAAAGGGTGGTTTTAGTCGCGATTGGTGCGGGTTTGGGAGGGTAGGGTTTTGCAGGGGGATGGGGTTGTGCACGGTTTGCACAAGGGTGGGTGGGCGTGTGGATAAGCGAGTGTGTGTGTGACGGGTGAAGTGCAACTGCGGGTCCTTCGACTTCGCTCTGGATGACGGCGTTTCGGGGCGCGTTGGCTCCGTTTGTCGAAGTGTAGGGAGAAGCAGATTCCCCTGAGGGGAATGACAGAAAGAAAAGCAAGGGCAGGAACGTCAAGGGAAAGCCAGGTTAAGGGGGTCATTCTTCGCGGAGGGTTTGGGCGGGGTCGATTTGGGTGATGCGGAGGGTGGGGAGAGTGGTGGCGAGCAGGGAGACGACGGCCAGGGTGGTGAAGACGGCGGCGAGGGTGGCGGGGTCGTAGACGCCGATGCCGTAGAGGACGGAGTGCATGGCGCGCAGGGTGAGGGCGCAGAGAGCGGAGCCGGCGAGGAGGCCGATGGCGGCGGCGGTGAGGCCGGAGGCTCCGACGTTGAGCATGGCCTGGCGGAGGGTGGAGCCGAGGGCGATGCGGATGCCGATTTCGCGGGTGCGCTGGGCGACGAGGTTGGCGACGAGAGCGAAGATGCCGAGGGCGCTGAGTAGGAGAGCGAGGGCGGCCATGGTGGAGAGCAGGGCGACTTCGATGCGCTGGGTGGCGAGGGAACGGGCCTGGAGGTCGTTCATGGAATAGAAGCCGCTGATGGGGAGGTTGGGATCGGCGCTGGCGAGGGCTTGCTGCATTCGCTGGGGGAGATTGTCGGTGGCGCGGGTGGGGAGGGTTCTGACAATCCAGCTTGGCTGGAACCAGGCGTGAACGATTTCGAGGAGTTGGGGGTTGAGCTGGGTAGCGGGGATGTAGAGGGTGCGGACGGAGTCGATGGGAGCGTCGCTGAAGCCGGAGTGGGAAACGACGTCGGCGACGATGCCGATGATGCGGGCGTCTTTGTTGACGTAGTGGCCGAGTGGGTCCTGGCTGGGGAAGAACTTGCGGGCGAAGCTCTGATTAATCACGACGACGTGCTGCGAGGTGGCGGTATCGGAGTCAGAGAAAGTTCGTCCGGCGACGAGGGGAATCTGGAGGGTATCGAAGAAGCCGGGGGTGACGTAGATTTCTTCGGAGCCTGATTGCTTGCCGGCGTAGGGTCCGTCGTGGAGGGTGACCTGATCGTTGAGGGGGCGTTCGTAGGGGAGGGTGAGGCCGACGGCGGCGTTCTGGACGCCGGGGATCCGGCGCATGGCGGCGGTGCTGGCGTTGAGGAGCTGGTTGAAGGCGGCGGGGTCGTGATAGCGGGCTTCGTCGAGGGAGGCTTTGGCGGAGAGGACGCCTTGAGGGTTGAAGCCGGGTGGGAGGGTTTCAAGGTGGATGAGGGTGCGGATCAAAAGGCCGGAAGCGGCGAGGAGGACGACGGTGAGGGCGACTTCGCCGGCGATGAGTGCCTGGCGAAGGCGGAGGCTGGCGTGGCTCGCGCCGCTGCGCGCGGCGATGGAGGAGCGGAGATCGATTTTGCGGGTGGCGAGGGCGGGGAGCATGCCGAAGAGGACGCTGGTGGCGAGGGCAGTGAGCAGGGTGAAGCTGAGGACGCGGAGATCGAGGGTCACCTGAGCGACGGGGAGGAAGTGTTCAGGCAAGAGGCCGAGCAGTCCGCGAAGGGCGAGCCAGGCGATGGCGATGGAGATAAGGCCGCCGGTGAGAGCGAGGAGGAGGTTTTCAATCCAGAGCTGGCGGAGGATCTGGCCGCGGGAAGCTCCGAGGGCGAGGCGGGTGGCGAATTCAGAGGTGCGGCGGAGAGTGCGGACGAGGGTGAGTCCGGCGAGGTTGGCGCAGGCGATGAGGAGGATGAAACCGGCGGCGAGCTGTAAGAAGAGAACCTGGGGGCGGAGTTCGGCGGCGGAGCTTTGCTGGAGGGGGACGAGATGGAAGGAGGTGTGGGTGGCGGGAGAGCTGCGGGTGATGCGAGCGGCGATGGGAGCCCAGGCGCGGTTGAGCTGGTCGTTGGCCTGCTGCCAGGTGGCCGACTCGCGGAGGCGGACGATCAGGTTGTAGTTGTCGCCGGCGCCTTCTCCATCGCGGGAGGGCTGGAGGGCGGTGTAGATGTCGGCGTCGAGGGGGGTGGGGCTGTCAGGTAGGACGCCGATGACGGTGTAGGGCTCGCCTTTGAGGGTAATGGGGCGGCCGAGGATGGCGGGGTCGGCGTGGAAGGTGGTGTGCCAAAGGGAATAGCTGAGAATGGCGACGCGCGGGCCGTTGGGGCGGTCTTCGGTTTCAGAGAAAGCGCGGCCGAGCAGGAGCGGGGTGGCGAGGACGTCGAAGTAGTGAGCGGAGATGCGGGCGGCGTGGAGGTACTGGACGATTTGACCGGACGATGGGCCGGCAGTGGCGTTGGA
>CAILBQ010000518.1 GCA_903832475.1 uncultured Acidobacteriota bacterium
GATCAACCGCGCCTATTGGAGCGGGTCGGATACAAGAATTGGACCTTCCTGCCAGCATCCCAATTCGGCTATGTGCCCTATTTGGACGTTTCAGCCGTGACACGGTCGTTTTACATGGATGAAAAAGAGGCGCTGCGAAGGTACGTTTACGCGCTCAATGAGGCGATTTCATATATAGCGCACCATAGGGACGAGGCTGCCGCGATTACCGTAGGCTCAATCGCCAGAGACGCCGGAACGATCGCTGAGATGCGATCACGGCTTGACCGAGAGATTCCGCTATATCTTGGGGACGGCTCGGAGGCTCCCCTCTACATGAGCGAGACCAAGCTCAGGTCCCAGCTCGCGGTCCTTTACCGATATCACCGCATTGAACTCGCGGAAGCGCGGTGAGGTCATCCCCGATAGGTTCTGCAGATGGTTTTGGTCGTTTTCCGGCGCAGGCGCCATATTCCTGGCGATCGTGCGGACCGCGTGGGATTGCCGTTCTTGGATGGACGCGGGCGCCAAGCAGCGTGGGAGCGGCTGCCGCTCACAACGCTTGTAAAGCGGTCCGCCCTTTCTGGGCCGGATGTCGGGGTTGGTCGCGACTTAGTCGCTAACGGGATCGACCCCAGTAGACGACTTCCGTGAATCTGCCTCCGCTGAGGCGGCGTCGAGCTCAGCCATGTACCGGGCGCGGGTACCGGAATCGATGTCAGCTTCCTCCCAGCCGACCTTCAATATCCGGACGATTTCCTGAAATGTGAAGGAAGCCTCGTCCACCAACGCGGCGAGGTCGTCGGTGATGAAGTTTCCGAACAAAATGGGATCGTCTGAATTCACCGTGCAGCGAACACCCGCCGTGAGGAGGGATCGAAGCGGGTGGGCGGCGATCGAAGGGCAGACCTTGAGCCGCAAATTGCTCAATGGACAAAGGTCCAGCACCACCCCTTCCCCCGCCAACCGCGATACAAGGTCGGGGCTTTCCACCGCCCGAACTCCATGCTGAACGCGGTCCACCTTCAGATCAGCAACCACCTGACGGACGCTGTCAGGTCCGCAGAACTCGCCGGCGTGCGCCTTGTTCCTCTTGCCGCAGGCCTTCGCTCGCGCCCACACCTCCGCAGTCCATGGTTCCAGCGGCAACGATTCTATCCCATGAAGGTCCAGGCCTGCGACCTCATCGCTGGTCGCCGCTTTGTCGATGATTCCTGCCAGGCGGCCGTTGTATGCGTTCCGTCGAAAGCCGCAGTAGAAGCGCACGTCCATATCTGGAGGCGCCTCTGATCGGAGCGCCCTGATGAAAACATCCAAGTCGAAATCGTGCCGTTCCAAAAGGAAGAGATTCAGGCTCGTCTCCAGGTAGCGGACGTTCTGTGCCCTGATATCCTTGAATATGGGGCCCGCCAGGGCGAGGTAGTCCTCAGGCGACTGGAAGGACGGAAAAACATAGTCGCGGCTGATTTGGGAAAAATGGGCGAAGTCGTCGTAGCGAAATTCGGGCGCCCAAAACGGGGGTACGGGGCGAAGCACGTCACCGTGCCGCGCCTGGGCTTCTGAGAGCGGTAGCGCGGCCTCGAAGTGGAGGTGCTGTTCAGTCTTCGGAAGCCGAAGTAGGCGCTCTCGCTCGGTCGCGGTCAGGGTTGGCACGTTGTCTTGAGGTTGCGGCGATACAGGTGAAAGGATCCGAGAAGCAGCGCCACCGCCGCGTAGCTCAAGGAAAATCCGGGGGCTGCCCACCACCCAAAGGTGCTTTCAATCCCGTCGTGCGCGATGTGGAAAGCGTGGACCAGTCCCAGTGCCGAGAGCATGGCGGCGATCAGCGCCCAGACGGCCGCCTTGTCGAAGCGCCGGTCAATGACGTGCACCATGATGGCGGTAAGCAGCATAGAACTTATGAGCGCCCCCTGGCTGAAGCCGATCAAGCCTCGTACAGCGAGGTCGTCGCCGAAGCGGTCGATGACGTTAGAGATCGGGACGCCTGCTGCGGCCGCTGTGCTCTTGAGGATCCCAAGCCCCCACTGCGCCAGCAGCGGCAGGAGCCCGAGAACCACCGCGATCGCGTGGCCCTTCGGCACCTCAGTGAACGCCTGGGCTGTCGTTGCAAGGCCGACCCACATCAGGATGGCCATCGCCGGCTGCAGCGGCACCACGCACACGATCCACGTGATGCCGCCGCAAAAGCAAAGCAGCGTTACGGCGGCTCCGTTCAGGACCGAGTAGCCTGACCTCGCGCCCAATTGTTTCCATGCAGGATGCCCCAAGTAGAGGTTTGTCGGGAAGCAGCTTCCGAAAAAAGCCGCAACGACGCCGCCTAGGCCGTTGGTCAGCAGCGAGGTCCGGGTGTCGTAGGCGTCTCCTGCCGCCTCGGCGCTTTCCAGGATCTGGAGCGATTCGACCATTTGAACCAGCGCGACGGGCAGTATGACCGAAAGGTACCGAAGCCCCGTACTGGAGAAGACAAAATTCAGGACGGAAACCGGGTGTGGAAGACTGATCGACAATGGGCTGGGTGAAGGCGGTTCGAAGTGCAGGAACCCGACACCACGAAGGCCCCACGCTAGGCCCGTTCCGACCACAATGGCCAGGAGGCCGGCGGGAATTCGCGCGGGCAGCCGAATCCCGGGTGTGTAACCCACGAGCAGAATGAACAGCGGGACGAGGGCAATTGTCGGCTGCTGGAAGATCTCAAGCACGAAGCCCATGGCGATGTAGACAAGGGCTATGCCAGCAAGGGGGCTTAGCAGCGCGGCCCGCGGCGTATGGCGACGCAGCCAACCTCCAAAGAACGCCGCCCCGGTTTCAAGAATGCTGCGCAGGAAACAGGCGAAGAGCCCCACATGGTAGGCAAGCTTCCAGTCGTGGGTCGCCGCATAGATCGGGCCCATGATCAGGTAGACGTTGGCGATCAGCGTGGTGAGAGCCACGCCGTAGGGCAGGGCGGTCACATCCGAACGGCCGGTTTTCACTGCGAGCCGGCGCGCCTGCCAGGCGTAAAGCAGGTTGCCGAAAAGCACGGAAACAGCGGCTCCTGGAAGGATAACCTTCACGACATAGTCGGTGGGAATCCCGCATACGGTCGGGCAAAGGACCGTGATGAGCATGAGTTGAAGGAGGTTGTCGACAAAGAGCGCGGCGACTGCATCCCAATCGCCTTGGGTGAGGTATGGGACCCTCTTGTCGGTAGACCGAGCGGCTGTGTCGTATCCGGCCGACACGGTTTAGGTCCGGGGACTTACGCTCACAGGGTGGGGCGGACGCTGGCGAACCCTTCCGGGATCGAGGGAGTAGGCGAAACCAGGGGCATAACCCAGCGATACATCATAGCCTAGAAGCAATTCCGCCAGCACCACCGGGGTGTGAAGACGCGCGACGTTCATGCCGAGGCAGATGTGCGTGCCCCCTCCAAAGGCGACATGGGCCTTTCTAGACGGTTCGGCTGCTACCCACCGGCTCGGATCAAAACGCAAGGGGTCCGGGTAGTACTCGGAAAGGAAATGCAACAAGGTATGAACCTGGAGCACGGTGACCCCGGTTGGGATGGTGTGCCCGTGGAACTCAAGGTCCCGCGCGGCCCTTCGGGACATGAAGATCAGCCCCGGATGAAGCCTTTCGGTCTCCTGGATGAAGGCGCGGAGCTTGGGGTGGGCGCCGAGGCCCCTTGAAAAGGTGTCTGGCTGGTATCCGGCGAGTTCGGCCCGGATCTGCTCCTTCCAAGCGGGGAGGGTTTCAAGACGCTCCAAGCAGCGGCAAAGCAGGCGGCTTGTATTCTCGATTCCGGCGATGAGGAGCAGATAGCAGTCGTAGCGCAGCTCCTCCGGCGTGAGCGCACCCAGGTCTCCCGCCTCCTGATCCATCAAAGCCTGAAGATTGTCGTCCTTGCGCTCACCCTTTAGCCGGGCGGTCACTTGGCGGTCCAAGAGTGCAAAAGTCGCCTCCCTGTCGGCACAATAGCGGGGTTGTCCGTAGTGTTCCTCCGGATGGACGCTGTTGTTGATCCCAAACATGAGATCCTCCTCGAACCCGATCGCCGCCTTCATTTCATCCTCCGTCAGGTCGACCTTCAGAAGTGTTCGGCTGTTGATTGTCAGCAGCAGCCTCACAAGGAGCTCCATCAAGTCTCGTTGCCGACCTTCGGGTGATGCGAGATAGGCCCGTGCGGTCTCCGCCATGGCCGGCACAAGTCTCGTGACGGCGTCCATGGCGAATCCGGGTTTCAGCAGTCGTCGCTTTCGCGCATGCGCCTGTCCCTCCAGCCGCGTCACATGGGTCGGGCCCAATTGGTTTGTGAAACCCTTGCGTGCATCGGCAAAGCTCCAGTTCTCGGGGTTCTGCCAGAAGAACTCATTGGCCTCCTGGCCGGCGATCACCACGCAGGCCGTCCCTCGGTACTTGGTCGAAAATATCGGACCGTAAGTCCGGTAACCTTCCACCAGGAAATTCACGGGATGGGCAAGAAGGCCCGGGCTTGCCAACTCTTCACCGGTTTCCCCTGGGCTAAAATGGCGCGGAATCGAGGCGATCTGTGGAGAGAGTAAGGACATGAAGTCGGGTGAATCCGAATGGCCTCCTAAGCTTATTTCACGCCGAACGGATGAACGATTTCTACCTTCCTCAGCCTAGGCAGAGGTGGGTGGGAAGATAGCCCTTGGGCGTAGCTATTTTCAAAGGAACCGGGCGCTGCCAAGACAATAGTCAAGTAACTTAAAAACAGCAACTTAAGAAATATTCAGATGGGTCTCCAGGTTCGAATTCCAAACGGGTGCGGACAGCTTTCCGCACAATGCGCCGTGATCAACCGTCTCTCTGAGCTAGCAGGATGGTGTCAGCGATTCCGTATTTGGGTAGCGCTGCACGATGAGGCTGGGCGACGCCATGCACGCGTTTGGAGCAAATTGAACCATCATGGGCTGGTTCAAAGCCTCACCTCGAGCGCTAGTGCCACGCTGCTGGGTAGAATCTGAGGAAGATTTACTATCAGACCTTCGTCGCTCTGCCGCCAGTCCAAGGTGCCGTCGTACCCTAGCAGGGACACGCCGTGAACGGTTCCAACTGCGCGCGAAAGCGAACCCACGACCAGCCTGTGATCCGTCGGAATCTCCATGGCGATCGCATATAGCGCCTTGCCGTCCTTTGATCGGGTGAAACGGATGTCCTGGGGTGTGAAGGCGCGAACCTGCACGTCGCTCTGGCCGTCAAACTCCCCCTTTTCTGCCGACTTGGTCGACGGCCCCTCGCCATAGATTGTCCATGGTCTGGTCGCGTAAATGGCTTTCCCGTTTGTCCTCAGCCAGACGCCGATTTCCCTTACAATGGCGATTTCATCGGCGTCCGGTTGACCGTCGCGTTGAAGCGGAACGCTGAGCATAAGGTTGCCATTCTTGCTAACAATGTCCGCCAGCATTCGAATAACCGATGCAGCGGACTTGTACTGATGCTTCTGGAAAACTTCCGCATTATAGTGCCACTGGCCGATGCACGTGTCGGTCTGCCACGGTTGAGGCAGAATGCCCTCGGCCTTTCCCCGCTCGATGTCGTACACGATTGCACGGCGTTGCATCGGCGGCAGGAGTTTCGCGGTTACGACCGCTTCGTTCGTCCCGTGTTGCTGGATGCTGGAATTGTAAAAGTGGGAGTAGAGATTGAGACCGTAGGAGTCATCGATGTCCAAATAATGCATCGGCACAATCGTCTCATCGAAGTAGATCATGTCGGGATGGTAGTCATCCCAAAGCTGTTGAATCCGGAGACATACGTTTTCGCAATAGGCGCGGCTGGGCTTTGCACCGATCGGGTGGTTCTGGCAGTATAGTTGCTGGGGATCGAGGCCGTCCCACCATTTCCCCTTCCCGTCGGCCTTCGTCAATTTCCCATCATAAGGCACGCCGGCGAGGGGTCCGGTTGTGTCGGCACCCTGGGAGGGTTCGTACCAGCGCCAGGTCCAGCCGCTGTTGTGAACGCTGACCCCGAAGCGAAGTCCGTTCTTTCTGGCGGCCGCAGCCCACTCCCCGATCAAATCCCTCTTGGGGCCTATGTTCACCGAATTCCACGGCTGGTATCTGGAGTTCCAGTTGTCGAAGTTGTCGCAATGCACCGCCAGTGCCAGGAAGTACCGTGCGCCGTTTTCCTTGTAAAACTTGAGGAGGGTGTCGGGATCGAAATGCTCGGCCTTCCACTGATGAATCACATCCTTGAAGCCGACCTTTGAGGGATGACCGTATTCAGCAAGATGGGATTCATAGTCGGGATTGCCCTGTTCGTACATGTTGCGAGCGTACCAGTCGCCGTGCTCGGGCTCACACTGCGGCCCCCAGTGCGCCCAGATCCCGAATTTCGCATCCCGGAACCACTCCGGTGTCTGGTAGTTGACCAGTGAATCCCAGTTCGGCTTGAAGGGTCCGTCGCTTATTGAAGGGGCGTTTCGCGAAGAATCGCTAGACCCATCGGCAAAGGAGGCTCCAGCACAAAGAAGGCTGGCGACGGAGATGAGAATTCCTCGGCAATGCATAGGGTTGGTCGCCTGTGAGGCCCCGTAGACGGGGGCCTCGGTTATGGTCCCAGGGGTTTGCCAAATGTACCCGCCAGGCGCGCTGCCGCGAGGAGCAAATCGCGGACCGATCTGGAATTGAAGCAAGACAGGGATTCCTGCACTTACTTTCGCACGCCTGGTACCGGGAGGTCAGAACGAGGAGGGGCACACGCGTAGAAGCCTGGATTGAGTGATCTAGTCCCGAGCGAGACGTCTTGGCGTGGGGTGGAATCGAGCGGTGCTGATGGAGTTTGCCGCACTTAAGAATGGGAATCGACGCCTTTCCTAGTTGGATGCTCCTCGTTGGGCATAAGACCGTGTGGGGCCATGCGATGATCTTGCGGCCGACCTTTCGTGTGTAACGATCGGTATCGATGATCGGTTATCCTTAGGCTAACCCAAATGTCCAACTCCGAGCCTTCGGGCTCGCCTGACACCTCTCATTGCCCCGCGGTATTCCATGATCAACTTCCTTACGAATCACCTGATCGAGCTCATGTGGCTTTCCTGGGCGACCTACTGGCTTGCGAGCAGTTTTGCGGCGAGCAGCCCGAAGCGCGTCCAGAATCCAGGCGATCGGATGATCTATCGTTTGAAAATGGCCGTTGCGGCCGCGTTGCTTCTTTTCCCGAGCCTCAGCTTTGGCTGGCTAGGCGTGGGGCTAATTCCGCGATCTTGGGCCCTCTATTGGATTGCCGTGACCCTCGTTGCCTGCGGGTTGGGATTCGCCTGTTGGGCGCGGTTTCACCTTGGGACGTATTGGAGCGGCCATGTTACGCTAAAGCCTGGTCATCGGCTGATCCGAACCGGACCCTATGCGATCGTCAGGCACCCCATTTACACGGGGCTATTGCTGGCATTTGCCGGCTCGGCGGTGGCGGTCGACCGTGTTGCGGGCATCTTGAGCATCGGGATCCTTCTCTATGCGACGATTCCGAAGATCCATTTGGAGGAGCAGTGGTTGACGGAGGAATTCGGGGAGGAGTATCAGCGCTATCGAAACGAGGTGAAGATGCTTGTCCCCTTTGTCTGTTGATCTCGCGGCGCCGTTAGCGGGCAGATTCCAGTTTATCGCAGGAGGATCTTATGGTAGCAGAATGTTACCATGCCCGACCCGATGGAGACGCCGTTCGCGAGCCTGATCACCCTCCAATTCCTAATAATAGCGGTCCATGATTGGATCGACATTCCTGGGTGGATCCATGGGAGCAACGCTCAGAAAGTAATTGGACGCACGAAGTTGGCTTGGGCGACGATAGTAAACGTAGTCTTTCCCGGTGTCGAGGTGATTCTGGCCTTTCGATATTACCGAATCCCGAAACCCGTCTACGTTCCGAACTATTGGGTTATTTACACGGCGCTGACCGTAGCCTCTGCGATCTTCATGTGGTGGGTTCCTTATTTCTTTGGGTCTTCCTCGCAACGGCTCTCGACCTACAATCAGATGTACGAAGGGACCCTGCACGTGCTGCCGGTTCGCAAAGGCGACCCAGGACCCAACCTGATTCATATCATTTTTCACCTTCTGTTCCTAAGTACGCTCTCGCTGGCGTTGGCCCTTCGTTGCAGAAACGGATGAGATTTCGATCTTAAGTAAGTCGCGCCGAGTCTTAGGCGTTACCGTGGATCCCTGTACTTTGCCTTACCGCAGCTCTCGGGGGTTTTCGGCACGGATGGTCAACAATTCGAGAACTGCTGCGAGCGTGGGCCGCCGAATAGAGCTATCATATCTGCAACCACGCTGCGATGGGTCGGCATGAATGGCTGAGGTTATCGCAGACCGAGCAAGTCGCCTCTGATTGCGGTGAAGGGATCCACCATGGCACGCGGCACGAATGGACAGATCGAAGGCGACGATTTCGACGGTTCACGGAAGCGCACAGACCCACAGGTAATTGTCACCGGACGCGAATTGAGTGCCGACATGATTCTTCCAAGCTGCTTTGTCACGGCGATGCGGCCCACGGTCCCGGCGACAGCCATCTCCCGCCAGCGTAGAGGATGTAGTGCCGAAGTCGGTTGGCGGATGAACGCGCACGGTTGAGTATTCGAGCAAATCACAGGGTACACCTAGTTAGTGGGGACCCCTTACTGAAACTTTGAAAAAAACACAAAATACCGCTTGCCTATCGTTACACCTTAAGGTGTAATAAAGGTGTGGAACAATTGACCGACACACTAAACGCCCTTTCACATCCGACCCGCCGCGCGATCATCGGGCATTTGGCGAACGGTCCCGCTCGATTCCTGGACGTTGCCAAGCCGTTCGACACAGCCCTGAACGCGGTGACCAAGCATCTCAAATTGCTTGAGAGAGCCGGACTGATTGAACGCAGAAGGCAGGGACGAGAGGTCATTATTTCGTTTCGGGCGGAACCACTCCGCGAAGTGGCGGTATGGGTGCATCAGTATGAGCAGTTCTGGACCGAACGCCTCGACCAGTTTGAGCAGTTTTTTAGGGACAAAAAAACAACCAAAGAAAACAGGGAGATCAAAAAATGAGTAAGGCAAATAAGACGATTGAAGTTAGAGTGGAACGATCAATCCCCGCCCCGATCGGCGAGGTATTCGACGGCTGGCTGGATCCCAAGATTCCCGGCAATCCCTGGAATATGGCCGACAAGCTGATCCTTAATCCACAGGTGGACGGGTTTTTTTACTGGGCCATCGAAGGGATTCCCCACTACGGCAGGTTCCTGGAGGTCAAGCGACCGGCTCGAATTGAGCATACCTGGATGTCACCGAATACGTCAGGGTTGGAGTCGATGGTCACGGTGACTTTTAAGAGCAAAGGCAGGAACACATTGATGACCCTCGTGCATTCCGGCCTTCCAGACACCGCTGGCGGGCGCTCGCACGAGAAGGGTTGGAACTATTTCTTGGATAGCGTTCTTAGCTATCATGCGAAGAAGTCACCCGTCTCCTGAGTCACACAGGGACTTCGTCGTCGAAACCACTACTCAGGCAAACGAGCATATAGGCCCACATTTATGAAATTTATCCTGATCTCACGACATACGAACGGCTCTGAAATCCCCGAGAATGAAAGAGAACAAAACTTGAAGGACATGGGTGAGTGGATCGCGCTGCTCAAACCTGAGTTTGCGATGCCAGTCAGAAGCGGGACAAGTGTCACATTAAATAGGGTCGAGAAATATCGCGGGGATGTCGGCGGAGTGATCGTCTTTGAGGCCGAAACTATGGATCGAGCGGTCGCGCTTGCCCAGAAGTCGCCTGGACTGAAATACGGATTCACACACGAAGTATTTCCGGAAATTTCGCTCGACCAAGCGGCTCGCCAGTAGGGTGGGAGTCGGGCCCCTACGCGACCTTGATCCTCCTGCTTCCATCGACCGCCTTGTTCACCAAGCCACGATCCCTGGGTTCAACGTCGGGGAATCTGCGCCAACGCCGCCAAAAGGCGTCAATATAGACCGTATCTGGAATATTGGCTCGAATCAGTGCCTGCGAAACGATAAGCATCAGGCGGTCAAGCCGCTTCATTCATCGTTTAGCCCCCAAAGAACATGCCAAAATACGTAATCGAACGCGAAATACCAGGCGCAGGGAAACTCACCCCGGAGGAGCTGCATGGCATCTCCCAGAAATCATGCAGCGTCTTGAAGAATCTCGGGCCGCAAATTCAGTGGCTTGAAAGCTACGTAACCGATGACAAGATCTATTGCGTGTACATAGCGCCGAACGAAGCGACCGTGCGCGAGCACGCGAAGCAGGGCGGGTTTCCGGCCAACCGAGTTTCAGAGGTCAGGAAAATCATCGACCCAACGACCTCGGAAGGCTAACCGCGGGTTCGAAGTCCACGGCTGACGCGGGCAACCTCAACGTTGCCGCATACAAGCTACCGATGGACCCATTGAGTGTAGTCTTTCCTGGGACGTGGAAGCTGATTCGTCGTACCGACTGTAACCGCGAGGGCGAGCGGCGGGCTGAGCCGTCTCTAGGCGAATATCCCGTCGCCTTGCTCTTTTATGACAGGGCAGGGAATTTCGCCGCACAGTTTATGAAACGGGATCGCTCCGGTCCGATCAGTGATGCAGTTGCAAGTGGCTTGAACAACAGTCGTGCGCAAGGTGGCTACGACGCTTACTTCGGCACCTATACGATCGACGACGCGGAGAAGACGGTGACCCAGCGGCTTGTCGGCGCACTTTCAAGGGAGAACGTGGGCATGGTCGTGACTCGAAAGATGCTGGTTCAAGGCGATATCCTTACCATTAAGCTCGAAACTACCTCTGCTGAGGGTGAAGTGGTCATCCGCACCCTGATCTGGTCCCGCGTCAGTTAGCTTTCAGTAGGAACGATCGTTGCTCCGCTCCGGTGTCGGGGTCCCTCAGATTCCATTTTAGTTTGCACACGTTGGGCCGGCTCCTGCGGTAAGTTTGATCGCTCCTGTTTTCTGAGCCGGCCAAGGCTTGACACCTGAATCCGTCTCCAGGCCCAACCTTCGTTCGACGAATGCACTTCGGATTTCCGCTCAATTCTTTTCGCCCGGCGTGCCGTCGCGGCCCCGTGCACCGCTAACGGTTCACTGTTTTCTGGTAGCGAGGACCCCACGGCCCTTTCTAAACTTTAACTGCTATAGTTAACCACTTACCCCTGCCCGTTGCCTTTCGTCTCCATGTTTGCTTCGCGCGCACGCCATCCGTAAGCTGGCACATGCTCCACGTTGCCGCCCGCTTCGCGCTGCCGGTTTTCCTGCTGGCTGCCACCGCAGGCGCCGTCTCGGAGACGCCCGTTCCACTCGATTTGGCGGCGGTCCGGGTTCCGATGTCCACCCTGGCCCCGGCCGATACCATCAAGCTCGGTGGTTCGCCGGATTGGATGGCCCTCACGCCCGACGCGGTCTGGGTTGCCAACGACCAGCTCAAATGCGTGCAGCGCATCGATCTCCGTACCCGGCAGCTGGTTGCTGCGGTCGCCTTTCCCACCGCCCCGAGCTCCGGCCTGGCCGCGGGCTTCGGCAGCATCTGGGTTCCGCTCGACGGCCAGGCCGGAGGACTCGCCCGCATCGATATCAGCACCAGCCGGGTTGCGGCCCGGCTGCCCTTTCCGCCGGGGAACGACGAAGGCGGCATTGCCGTCAGCCCCGACAGCGTCTGGCTCGTCACGGACATCCGCGGAACGCTGCTGCGGATCGATCCCGACAAAAACATCGTGCGGCAGACCATCGCGCTGCCCCCGGGCTCTTTCAATCCCCTCTATGCAGACGGCATCGTCTGGGTGACGGGCTTTGAAACCAACGTGCTCACCGCCGTCGAGGCCCATTCAGGAGCGATCCTCGCAACGATCCCCGTCGGACCGCATCCTCGCTTCCTCACGTCCGCGTTCGGCTCCATCTGGACGCTCAATCAGGGCGATGGGACCATCACGAGAGTGGACCAGCGCACCCGTCGCGTGGTGGCCACCATCGTCGCCGGCCTTTCGGGGCACGGCGGCGACATCTGCGCCGGCGCCGACGCCATCTGGGCCACGTTGGAAGGTTTCCCCCTGACCAAGATCAATCCCGCAACAAATCGTGTCGTCCGCCAATGGGCCGGACCCGGTGGCGACGAAGTGCGCTACGGGTTTGGCTCGCTCTGGTTGACCCACCTCCGAGCCGGCCTGCTCTGGCGCATTCCCGTATCCGCGGCGCCTCCGGGAACGCCGTGAAGGAAAGGGGCCCACGGGAGAAACCGATGGCCCAAGTATCAAATGAGCAAGGGCCAAGATTGAGTCGAATGCTCAGCTCACAGTTTGCGGTGCTCGATCCGCACCGCTGAAAACAATTTGAAACGCCGAGGTTTTTTTCGGGATCCCTAATTTATCGAAGTTAACCGTTGTTCGACAAACACCCTTCGACTCTTGCCTGCAGTAAAGGGAGATCTCGTTCCAGTTTGTTTTATGGTCGTGGCTGCCCGAGTCGGGATAGGCCATAGGGGCGTCACTCATTACCGATGCCGTAGCTACGTGTGGAGCTGTTTACAACGCGAAGTACCGACGAAGTCCATGTTTGATGGACTTCAAGTTATCGGCACTATGCTGTTGGTAGATAATGAATTAAATGATGCTTGTCTTAGCTTGAGTTTGTATTAAACGTTACGTAACGTTTTTCATGTCATACGAATCACTAAGCCGTGCCCGCATTACCCAAGCGTTGCGCCGTCTTGGTGAGTTGGCGTTAGATCAAAAGGTGACCCTGGAAGTGTCGCTTTATGGAGGTGCAGTATTCACCCTTGTTTATGGGTCGCGTGAGGCGACAAAGGATGTCGACGACGTTGTACGGCAGAGCGAAGTAGCTAAAGTGTTAGCCGATAGGGTGGCCAGGGAACTGGCGCTCCCAAATGACTGGCTTTACGATGACGTCAGGCAATTCTTGGCCGAAAAGGAGGCCAAACGCGAGCTGCCACAAAGCGAATTCGGCGAAGGCCTCCGGGTTTCCGTTCCCACCGCTGCGTATCTCTTGGCGATGAAACTTCGGGCCTGTCGTCCTCCGCTGCCTGGCTATGCTGGCGACTATGGGGATATTCGATTCCTCGTCGAAAAGATGCAGATAGGTTCGGTGGAAGCCGCTGAAGCGATACACGACAGATTTTTCCCACACGATGTAGTGCCCGAAGCGGCAAAAGAGGTCGTAAAATCAGCAATCGAACTCCCGTGAAGACAAACGGTCGTCCCGGTACTCTCAAGGATATCGCAGAACGGTCCGATTCGATCGGTGACTTTGGCCGGAATCTGCGCGACTGGTTGCATGAAATCAGGACCATCTCTTCGCGCCGCCAAGCTGTTTTAGCAATTGCTGATGAACCAGCGCGTTTGAGCGAAAAATTCCCGGAGGGCAGTGTGGCAGATGCCTGGCTTGCGGCATATGCCGAACACTTGGCAGGCAAGGTCGGTATCCACCCACCTGAATGGGCTTTCCTTTCTTGGCGTACCTCCATCGTTCCGATCTTTGACGACGGCGTTTACAGCCGAAGACTAAGAGAGATGGCACTGCAGCACGCTCCATTGGCGTTCAAGCGGCGAAATATATTCACTCCGTCCGTTGACCTTCCTGTGTCACTCCGAGCGGGTCGGCCCGAGAAATCAAATGAAGAAAAGCGGCGAGCAAACGCCGAACGGCAACGGCGCTTTCGGAAAGCGCGCATCGCTGAACTCTCGGATTTGCGGAAACTCGTTCGTACTCAAGCCGCCCTGATCAGAGAGATCGCTTAAGGGTTAGATTCAAAATGGCGCCCGATCAGGGATCGAATCAGTTTTTGTAATTTTGCTTCCATGGTTTCAATGCTGTCCCGCAATAGCTTACGAAAGTGAAGTTAAGCAGGCGGGCGACGAAATGCGCTCTCCGAGGGGCAAACTATTCATTTCTATTCACTGATTGATCCAAAGAGGCCAAACGACCGTGCAGGCAAACCCTGCGCTGTGGCCCATTCGCTTCCTTGATGAGAATTTTTCC
>CAILBQ010000519.1 GCA_903832475.1 uncultured Acidobacteriota bacterium
CTCGTTCAAGTAAACAGTGGTTTTTAGCCAATTCCCCCTCCACCAAAATTGAAGGGCTGTGCCAGCGGAGACTCCGCGAGCACAGCCCTTTTTCCTTGTTGGGGAAACTTGCTGGGGTCGATCCCCGGCCTCACATGCGAGACCGGGGGCACCGGAAATGTTGCTTAGGCGAGGTGCTAGAACTTGACGCTGGGGGCGGTGCGAGAGGCGGCGCTGGCCTCGAAGTAGGCGTCGTTGATGTGGAAACCGAGGATGCCGGCCCAGATGCTGTTGGGGAACGAGCGCACGAACTGGTTGTAGTCCTGGAGGGACTTGTTGTAGCGGATGCGGGCGACGCCGATGCGGTTTTCAGTGCCGGCCAACTCGTCCTGGAGGCGCATGAACTGGTCGCTGGAGCGGAGCTGCGGATAATTTTCAGTGAGGGCGAGCAGGCGGCCGAAGGCGGAATCGAGTGTGCCGTTGGCGGCGATCTTGGCCTTGGGGTCGCGGGCGTTGAGCAGGCCGGCGCGGGCGTTGGCGATGTCGCCGAAGACGGTGCTCTCTTCCTTGGTGAAGCCTTTCACAGTTTCGACCAGGTTTGGAATGAGATCGGCGCGGCGCTGCAGTTGAACGTCGACGTTCGACCAGGTGTTCTTGACCTCTTCATCCTTCTGGACGAGCTGGTTCTGGGTCGATTTGAAGCTGCCGAAGACGAACAGCGCGAAGAGAACAAAGACGGCAAGGATGCCGAGCAAGACCACGAGTCCACGACGCATAACGAGAATTTCTCCTTGAGTTCGCCGAACTTCGCCAAGGATCCGGGCGAGGCGGCTGGTTTACAACGGTGCAGGCTCAGGGGAGAGAAGCCCGCGTGCAGGTACAAAGCTTAGTAGTCGCCGCCGGCGCCGCCGCCTCCGGAATCGCCTCCGCCGAAGCCGCCAAAACCGCCGCCACCGGAATCGCCACCACCTCCGCCGCCCCAGCCACCTCCGCCACCACCCCAGCCGCCGCCGCGGCCGCCAAAGCCGCCACCGAAGAGGGAGCCGAGAGCGAAGCCGAACAGGCCACGGCCGCCGAGGAAGACCAGGACGAGCACGATGAGAATGATGCGGAAAATCAGGCCGGCAAAGGAGACGCCGCGATGCATGGGTTGCCGCTGCTGCACGCGCGGGGCAGCGTCTGGATCCTGCTGCAGGGAGACTTTCGCATCGGCCGCGATGTCGTTGGCCAGGTCGGTGAGGCCGATCGTGGCGGCGCTGTCGTAATCATGGGCCTTCAGCGAAGGGACCATGGCCCGGCCGATGTCCCCGACCTTGGCATCGTTCAAGATGCCTTCGAGGCCGTAGCCGACTTCGATGAAGTAATGGCGGTCCTCAACGGTGATGAGCATGAGGACGCCGCGGTCGGTACCCTTCTTGCCAACCTTCCACTTGTCTTCCAGGCGATTGGCGAAGTCGGCCTTGTCGTCGCCGTCAAGGTTCTTAAGGATGACGATGGCGACCTGGGTGTTGAGTTGAGGAGAGTGGTCAAGCTGGCTGCACAGGCGGTCAAGCCGGGCAACGGTTTCCGGCGACAGAACGTGGGCGAAGTCGGAAACGTAGTCGGTGGGCTTGGGTAGGTCTTCGACGCGCTCGGCAAGGCTGGTAAGCGCGGAAAACAGGAAAGCCAGGCTCAGGGTGAGCAGGAGGAAAGCCGAACGGGAACGGCGGGCTAGCATTGCTCCTATTGTACGCATGCGGGGTTGCGGCAGTTCCCCTAAAGGGGCTGAATTGGCGGCGAGCTTCCGGGGCGGCTATCCTTGCCTTGAGATGACAATGGAAATCAAAGCACAGCAAACAGCAGAACAGACGAAAAGCAGCAGCGAACTCACCCCTCCCACGGCACGGAGGGAGCCGAAACAGACGGAACTGCATGGAACGGTGCTGGTCGACGACTACAGTTGGCTTCACGAGAAGGAAGATCCGGAGGTCCTGGCGTATATCGAGGCCGAGAATGCCTACGCCGAGGCGGTGACGGAGCCGCTGGCCGGGCTGCGGGACCAGCTCTATGACGAGATGCTGAGCCACATCAAGCAGACGGATGTTTCGGTGCCGTACCGCGACGGCGGATGGTGGTATTACTCGCGGACGGAAGAGGGGTTGCAGTACCCGGTGCTGTGCCGGAAGCGACACGTGGATGGGCATGGCGGCCCCGGTGCTCCGGAAGAAGAGCAGGAATGCGAGCTGCTGAACGGGAATCTGCTGGCCGAAGGGCATCCCTTCATGGCGATTGGCGGGACTGATATCAGCGATGACGGGCAATGGATGGACTTCAGCGTAGATCACACCGGGTTTCGCCAGTACACGCTGCA
>CAILBQ010000520.1 GCA_903832475.1 uncultured Acidobacteriota bacterium
CGCCTTTGTAGTCGCCTTCGTAGTTGTGCGGGGTGTAGCTGCCGAAGCTGACCGGGCCGTCGACGATGATGTCTTCCGGCTTGACGCCTTCTTCGACGGCGGCGGTGTAGACGTAGGGCTTGAAGCTGGAGCCGGTCTGGCGCTGGGACTGGGTGGCGCGATTGAACTGGGAGAGCGAATAATCGCGGCCACCGACCATGGCGAGGACGTCCCCGGAGGTGTTGTCCATGGCCATCAGGGAGCCTTGGGCGCCGGAATCCTGCTCGAGGGTAGCTTTGCGGGCCGAGCCTTCCATGGCCGAATCGAGCTGGACGTAGATGACATCGCCGGGCTTGACGAGGGCGTCGCCGTGGGCCTGGCCGGTCCATTTCCAGTCTTGGGGAGTCATGACGACGCGGATGTTGCCGACGCGGGCACGGATTTCGAGAGGCAGGGCGGAAGTGACCAGAGCGTGGGCGTAGTCGCCGCCGTTGATCTTCATGACCCAGTCAGGGTGCTTGTAGTCTTCGAGGGAAATGCCCTGGGCCAGGACATTGACCGCGGCGCCGAGCCAGCCGCGGCGATGCTCGTAGGCGGCCACGCCGTCCAAAACAGCATGATTGGCGACGGTTTGCAGGTCCATGTCGAGGGTGGTTTCGACTTTGAGGCCGGCGGCGTGGACTTCTTCCGTGCCGAATTGCTTTTCGAGCTCGCGGCGCACTTCTTCGACAAACCAGGGAGCGACGGACATTTCGGGCTGGGCGATGCGCAGGCCGAGGGGGGAGTTGCGGGCGGCTTCGGCCTGATCTTTGGTGATGGCGCGGTCCGATTCCATCTCGGTGAGGACGAGGTTGCGGCGGCGTAGGGCTTTTTCTGGATTCAGAAGCGGCGAGTAGGCGACGGGGCCTTTGGGAAGGCCAGCCAGGAGGGCGGCTTCGGGAAGCTTCAATTCAGAAGCGTGCTTGGAGAAGTAAAACTCGGAAGCGGCTTCGAAGCCGTACATGCCGTGGCCGAGGTAGATCTGGTTGCCGTACAGGGTGAAGATCTGCTCCTTGGTGAAGGAGCGCTCGATCTGGATGGAGAGGTAGGCTTCCTGGACTTTGCGGGCGGTAGTGCGTTCGGAGGAGAGAAAAAGATTGCGGGCGAGCTGCATGGTGAGGGTGGATGCGCCCTGAGCGCGGCCGTGGGAGACGATGTCATGCCATAGGGCTCCGGCGACGCGAAAGACGTTGATGCCCCAGTGGGACTCGAAGTTTTTGTCTTCGATGGAAATGACGGCCTGGCGGAGGACGGGGGCGAAATCGTCGTAGTTGACGATGATGCGCCGCTCCAAGGCGAAGGAGCCGAAGGGACGGCCTTTCTGGTCGTAGAGCTCTGTTGTGGTGGAGGGGCGATAGCGCTCAAGATCATTGATTTGAGGCAGATCGACGGAATAGACGAGGGTCAATCCGGCCAGCGAACCGGTGATGGCGGCAAGGGCAAATAGCACCGCGAAGGTAGCGCGGCCGGTCAGTTTACGGCGGTTGCGCTGGGGCGCATTCTCCGGCTCGAGCCGCGGAGGTCGGAACCCGCGCCGGGATGGGACCTGGGAGGAGGTGGAAGCCAAAATACAATGCCTCAGGCCGAGGGTACCACGGGAGCTGAGGCATTTGTTGGGTTGGCGGCTGGGGGTCGATCTTTGGCATCCCCGGTCCCCAGGTGCGAGGGACCGGGGGCACCCTTGTAACTACCTGGGGTCAGGCGGCTTTGGTCTTGAGGAGTTCAAGGGCCTTGTTGAGGGGCGCGTCGGTCTTGGCCGGAGCGTTGTCGTTTTCATCCTGATCGGCTTCCTGCTCTGGGGTTGGGCCAGCGAGGACAGCGGGAGTCACGGCTTCCTGGAGGATTTTCTTGCCGCCGGGACTGGAGTAGGTAGCGACGGTCAAGAGGAGCGCGGCGCCGTCGGGAAGCTCGATGGTTTTCTGAACCGAACCTTCGCCGAAGGTACGTTCGCCGACCAGATCGGCGCGCTTGTTGTCGGCGAGGGCGGCGGCGGCCAGTTCAGCCGCTCCGGCGGTTCCACGATTGACCAGGACGACCAGAGGAGCATCGGTGACAAACCTGGAGGCGTCGGCGGTAAAGGTCTGAGTGGGGTATTTCTGTCCGCTCAGGGTGGCGAGGGTTCCCTGCTTCAGGAAGATGTTGGCCAGCTTGAGGCCGAGGTCTTCGTCGCCCGAGGAGACATCGCGCAAGTCGAGCAGAATCTTCTTGTTGCCGTTCTTCAGCATGGCCTTGATATGGCTGGCGATCTGGTCGACACGCTCCGGGGTGAGGACGACCGGCTTGAGGTAAAGGATGCTGGAGCTCTCATACTGTTGCTCGCCCATGGTGGGGACGGGCAGCTCGGTACGGGTGAGGGTCAGCTTTTCGGGGTCCTGCTTGCGGGGGCGGATCACGGAGAGGACAACATTGGATCCTGGCTTGCCGGTCAGCATGAGCTTGATCATAGCCAGCGGAATCTCACGTGTGGAGTGGCCGTCGATCGATTCAATGGCGTCGCCGTCGGTTAGCTTTTCCTTGTCCGCGGGCGAACCGGGAAGGACGGTGACCACGATCGCGTAGCCGTAACGCTTTGAAACAGATATACCTACCTGGCCTTCGCCGCCTTCCGGCTTGACCTTGTAGGTCTTGTATTCAGAGGGCGTGAGGTAGCTGGAGTTGGCGTCCAGGGTCTCAAGCAGGCCGTGGAGAGCGCCGGTGGTGACGTCGGGAATGCTGGGCTCGGTGACGTATTCGGTCTGGATCTTCTTGAGGACTTCCTGGTAGACGTTCATCTGCTTGTAGGCGCCATCGTCATTGGAGCCGGCGCGGACGGCATGAAGTCCAAACTCGCCGGCGATGAGCGCGCCGAGGAGAACCAGTGAAAGCACGAAGACGGAACGTTGAAAGAAGCGATTCATTCCCACCCCAGATCGAGTCGAGAGCACGGCCCAAAAGCCGCTTTGGCTCGTGTACTGATAGACGAATGATACCGCAAACAGTTTTCGGCGGCTGGGGAATTGGCTCCAAGACGACTATTTCGCATGTGAATGGGGCGAATAGGCGGAATAGTCCCTATACGTCGATGGCGTTTCCCTGGGTCAGGGTGAGGAACCTGTCGGGAGGGATGTTCTGGGCGACGAGTTCCTCGGCGAGGAGGGCGGGGGGTTCCATCAGCGGCTCGTCGGCCAGCCGGAAGGTGCCCCAGTGGCAGGCCACCGAGAGGCGTGAGCCGACGTCCTGGTGGACTTTGACGGCCTCTGCAGGGTTGGTATGCATGGGATGCATAAGCCAGCGCGGCTTGTATGCGCCGATGGGGATCATGGACACGTCGAAAGGGCCCAGGCGCTTGCCGATCTCCTTAAAAATGGGGGAGTACCCGGTGTCGCCGGCGAAATACAGCGAGCGGTCGGGGCTTTTCAAGACCCAGCCACACCAGTGTGTCTGGTCGCGATCGAATGGCGTGCGCGCTGAAGCATGCTGGGCGGGAACGCAATGCACGGTGATGTGGTCAGCCAGGATGCTGGATTGCCACCAGGCGAACTCATGAATGCCGCCTATTCCCCGCTTGCGCAGCCAGTGGGAAAGACCGGACGGGACCCAGTATTCGGGGCGATGGCCGAGCGCGCGGATGGTGGGCGCGTCGAGGTGATCGTAGTGCGAATGGCTGATCAACACATGGTGGATGGGCGGGAGATCTTCAAAGCGGATGCCGGCTGCCTTGACGCGGCGATAGCGGCCGACCGGGACCGGCTGACAGTCCCCGAAGATGGGGTCGGTGAGGATGTTGACGCCATGATGCTGGATGAGGAAAGTGGAATGACCGATCCAGGTAAGGCGGATCTCGGAGTCGACGAGGGGCTCGGATGGATGCCAGTTGCGATGCGGCTCGCCCTCTCTTGGAGGCGTGACGCTGAGGATGGCGGCCGGCTCTTCCTCGGCCAGGCCGAGCTTCCAGCGAAGGACGCCTGCCACGTTATGCGAGGCATGAGGGTGCGCATTGCGAAAGCGGGTTTTTCCAATTCTTCTCTTCATAAAAATGGCCGGATTCCGGATCGGGAAGGTCGAAGCCGCCTACCTTATTTTCCCACGTGGGACTGCCGTTCCGCTTCGATTGGGTTTGATGGCATGCTTGTGGGCAAGCGTGGGCTTGAGGCGGGCCGGATCAAGCACCGTTCGTCGTATATTCGATAGCAACGATACGCACAAGAACAATGAACCGTTTCGAGGTCCTGCGTGAGACTGTGGTTCTCTTCGAGCAGTGAAGTTCCCATCTATCGCCAGCTTGTTACGCAGGTAGTTCTGGCGATCTTGTGCGAAGACTTGCGTCCCGGCGACCGGCTGCCCAGCACGCGAGAGCTGGCGCGGCGATTTGGCTTGCATCCCAACACGATCAGCGCGGGCTATCGCCA
>CAILBQ010000521.1 GCA_903832475.1 uncultured Acidobacteriota bacterium
CGAACGCCGCATACAGCAGCACATGCTTAGGAGTCGAAGAAATCCACTCCTCGGCGCGAATCACATCCGTAATCCCCATCAGGTGGTCATCGACCACATTCGCCAGGTGATACGTCGGAAACCCATCCGACTTCATCAGAACCTGGTCATCCACATTGAAATGGTCGAACGTAATATCTCCGCGAAGTTCATCCCGGAAGGTCGTCGATCCCTCCGCCGGCACCTTCATCCGGATCACAAACGGCTTCTCCGCCCCCAGGTTCGCCGCGATCGTCTGGTCCGGCAGCGCCCGGCAGGTCCCCGCATAGCGCGGCGGCAGTTTGGCCGCCATCTGCTGTTTGCGGCTCGCCTCCAGCTCCTCGGCCGTGCAGAAACACCGGTACGCCGAGCCGTTCTTCAGAAGCAGCTCGGCATGTGCTCGATAAATCTCCGTGCGCTCGCTCTGCCGGTACGGCCCATACGGCCCACCCACGTCTGGACCCTCATCCCAGCTCAGACCCAGCCAGCGCAGCGCGTCAAAAATCATCTGCTCGCTCGCCGGCACAAACCGCGTCCGGTCGGTGTCCTCGATGCGCAACACAAACTGCCCTCCGCGCTGGCGCGCATAGAGGTAGTTGATCAAACCAATGTAAGCGGTACCCACATGCGGATCGCCCGTCGGGGAAGGAGCAATCCGTACACGAATAGGAGTCAAAACAGGGGAGGGAACTGCATCAGGCATGGGATGGGTATCTTTCCGAGCGGGTTACGCGAAGCCGCGCCCCATCCTTCGATCCTAGCATTTTGCAGGGACCGGTCGACGCCGGCCCGGCTCACCTCGCCGCCTCAGACCTGCGGAGGAATGGTCGGCGGATACGGCGGCTGCGTCGGCCAGTACTGCGGCACCGGCGCCACCTTCCATTCCGCAAACGCCAGCACATACAGCAGGATCAGGTTTCCCAGCGGCACCACGTTCAGCAGCGACAGCCACGGCGAAAATCCCGCCTTCTTGCAGATAAACCAGCACGGAATCATGACAATCGCCAAACCCACAACGATAAAGATGGGAACCAGCGCCATCATGGCCATCACCATCTTTTGAACTTCAGCGGCATCGGGTTGACTCTGCAGGAACAGAAGGAGGGCGCTATGCATGGCAGGCTCCAGGTGTGGGATCGAGAACTCTGAGCCAAGGTACGTCCAATCCCTGCGAATGGCAAACGAAAACCGCGCCTCTTGCGGCTGGGTTGCTTACCGATTTGGTACGCATAACCAGCGAGAAGGACTATTTCGATGACTTGACCAACTTGACCAATTAAGCGGAAGATGTTCGAATCAGACTTCGAGCTGTTTCGATGGAGGCATCATGGCCAGTACGCAAGTCAATCTTTACCAAGCCAAGACGCAGTTATCCAGCCTCGTCGAACGAGCCTCGAAGGGCGAGGAAATCATCATCGCAAAAGCCGGCAAGCCTATGGCGATTCTGTCGGCTGTTCATATCGAGGAGGCTGTACTCGAGCCGAAACCTCTGCCTTTCGGTCAGAATTTACTAGGCATTACGTTCCTCTCCGACGACTGGGAAGAGGATCTGCCCAAGAGCCTGTTTGAAGACGCAGATGGTGACAAGCTGTTGTTTTCGGAAACTACCAGGTGACGACACGGCATCAAGTCCGCGGCAGCTATTTGCTCGATTCAAACATCCTGGTCTGGCTTGACTCAGGAAGTTCACGGCTAAACGACCAAATCAGGCACGATCTTCGTTACGCGGAGCATCGGTTTCTGAGTGCGGCGACCGCCTGGGAACTCAGCTTGAAACAAGCGGCTGGAAAGCTGACGCTTGGCGCTTCAATCAGCTCTATGCTGGCTGCCTTCAGGCTTGAAGAATTGCCGGTTCTCATCCGCCACGGGGAACGAGCAGCCACGTTGCCCTTTCATCACAGTGACCCTTTCGATCGGATCATCGTTGCCCAGGCGTTGGAAGACAGCCTCATTCTCGTCACCGCCGATCACAGGCTGACCGACTATAACGTTCCCATCCTGCTCATCTGACAATTACCGCACCGGAACCCCATCCAGCGACAGCAGCCGACCCACCGGGTATAGCCCTACCCGATTCTCCAGGTACCACGGCGTTCGCTCGTAGAAAAATTCCAGCCGCGCCTCGGGACTCGCCGCGAAGCGCGCATCCTTCTCCACCCGCTGCTCAAACTCCGCCTTGAGGGCTGGATCTTTCTCCATCATCGATCTGGCCAGCTTCTCCATCACGTACGCCTCGCCATATTCTTTCTGCTCGAATATGGGATCGAAAAATCCCCAGCGCAGCGCCGAGTCCGGAGCCTCCGGCTCCAGCCAATGCACCGCCACCTTCGAAAGCCTCTGATTCAGCGGCACCACCACCGATCCAGCCGGATACATCACCGTCTCCGTCGTCAGCGAGCAAGCCCCAAATTTCCCCGGCTCCGGCCCCGCACCCTCACCAGCAAAAATCGGATGCCGTCCCTCAAACGGAGGCCCCTGCCACTGCATCCCCGCGCAGTGATAGCGCTCGACCTTCCCCGTCCAGTCCGCCGTCGTCCGCTGCATCGTCACATCGTGCGCCGCCAGCACATCGATCACGCGCGTCCAAGCCTGCGGCACAATGTACCCAGCCGGCGGAGTCGTCGCTACCGCGACCTTCACCCCGGTCGCAAACGGCAGCGTCGCATTCCACGGCTCATGCGAATAGCTCACCCACATCGCGCCCGAAACCGCGCTCAACTCCCGCGTGAACTTGTACCCGCGAAACAGAAACGGCGTCGTTTCCCCATTCCACTCCAGCTTCAGCGGAAACTTCGTATTGCTCAGCGGATGCGCGCCGAGTTTCATTGCCTCGGCGTCGGCGTCGCGATTCAGAGCGATCAATTTCGCCGCATCGCGGTTCATCACTTCCAGCAGCGCCCGCAGCAGCTCATAGTTGCCCGTCACCCGCGTCCTGTAATCCTTCAGCATGTGCAGCTCAACCAGCATCCCCGGCCGGTTCTCCAGAATCATTTGCCCCGTCGAAAACCGCGGCGGATTGTCATTAAACCCCAGGCCCTGCGCCGGATTCGTATCGTCCATCAGCGTAATGTACGTCGGCGAAGCCACATGCCCCGCCGCATCCACCTGCCGCTCCAGCTCCGGCGTCACCGTCTCATGAATCCACTTTGCCGTCGCTGGCGCCACATCCGGCCCGTCATCAATCGTGAAGGTCACGTCATACTGAAAATCCGCGCCATCGGTCACGTGATCGTCCACAAAAAAGTCCGGCAGCCAGCGGTGAAACATCTTCAAAAACGCGCGCGCTTCCGGCGTATCCGCCTTCATGTAATCGCGATTCAGATTGAGATTGGTCCCATTGCCGCGCCAGCCCATCACCTCCGGCCCGTTCTGATTGATGCGGTTGTACGGCGACCTCCGCTCATGCCCATCAATGTTGTACACGGGAATAAACACCAGCACCGCATGATCGAGCAGCGCGGCCTTCGTCTTGGTAATCACCATGTCCCGGAGCAGCGCCAGGCACGCATCCTTGCCATCCATCTCCCCGGCATGAATGGCGTTCTGCACCAGCAGAATCACCCGCCCGGAAGCGTGAATCTCCGCCGGATCGAACACCCCGTCCTTCGAAGCAATCACGATCTTCAAATCGCGCCCTTCGCCGGTCTTCCCGAAGTCCTCGATCTTCACCTGCCCCGGCGCCGCGGCCACCACGCGGTCCAGGTACTTCAGCGTCGCAGCATAATCGGGCGTGGTGCGATACTCGCTGACCTCGCTTGGCGTCCGCCAATCCTGCGCGTACAGGCCAGGGAAGCTGGCAAACAACCACAGGCTCGCTATACCGACACACATCCTCATCGCCGTCGCCTCCGCGAGACCCTGTGCTCTGATCTCTGTCCCCTGTTCTCTGTCCTAAGTGATGTCCTCGATATCAAACGCCGGCACAATCTCTCGCCTCTTCGGCACGCCATGCACCTGCGTCAACAGATCCTCGACGACATCCTCAAGCTCCCTCTGGCTCTGGATCACCGCACTCATGCTCTTCAGATCCTCAGGATCGCGCACTCGTTCCAGCAGCACCACGGCATGAGCCTGGGCAACGTGATCCAGGCCCAGACCCTCAGGAGTCTTGGCCTTGATGCTCACCTGGTCCATCTCCACATTCAGCAGCTCTGCCACGCGCGCCCGCATCTCCCCGGCAATCGGAGAAATCTTCGGCGCCGCCAGCACCAGCGTGGTATCCACATTCACAATGCCAAAGCCCGCATGCTGAATTTCCTCAAGCGCCAGGTTCAAAAAGATCGCCGAGTCCGCATCCTTCCACCGCGGGTCACCCGGCGGAAAGAAGCTGCCAATATCCCCAGCCGCCACCGCGCCCAGGAGCGCGTCGGTAATCGCGTGCAGCAGCACATCGCCGTCAGAGTGACCCGCGAGGCCCTCCGTGTGTTCCAGGGTCATCCCGCCAATCCGCAGCGGAACCCCCGGCTTGAACGCATGCGAATCCCAACCAAACCCGATACGAGAATCCATAATGTCGTGCCTGCCCTTACTGTGTGCTCACGTTCCCGGTCATTGCTGAAATGGCAACACCAGCCGCGAACTCGCTAACTCGCTGGCGTGCTGACTCGCTGCTTCAGATAAAACTCCGCCAGCGCCAGGTCGCCCGGCTGTGTGATCTTCAGATTAACCTGAGTACCGGGAACCACCGCGATCGGATGACCGGCCCTCTCGACCACCGAAGCCTCGTCCGTCCCCACAAACCCATCCGCCGCCGCCTCCGCAAACGCCCTCTGCAGCACCCCGCAGCGAAATCCCTGTGGCGTCTGCGCCAGCACCACAAACTCCCGCGGAATCGTCGACGTCACCAGCGCCCCATGCGCCGTCCGTTCCACTTGCTTGACCGTATCGATCGCCGGCAGGCCCACAATGGCCGCCCCAAACTCCACGACCGCCTCGATCGTCCGCTCAATCGTAGCCGCATCAATCAGCGGCCGCACCGCATCATGCACCAGCACAACGTCATCGTCTTCGCTGTCGAGTGCCGCCAGCGCGTTGGCTACCGACTCCTGCCGGTTGTCCCCGCCTTCCACCACGTGCACCCGTCCGCCGAAGCCGAACTGGCCGGCATACTCGGCCACCTGCGCCTCGACGCGCTCTCTCTCGTTGGCGCGCACGGCGACATAAATTTCCGTCACCCGCGGCACCGCCGCAAACGCCCGCAGCGAGTGAATCAGGATCGGCAAACCGTTCAATTGAAGAAATTGTTTTGGCTGGGACGCGGCCATGCGCGTACCAACTCCTGCGGCCGGAAGGATCACAAATACCTGCATAACCTGCCGAGTATACAACGGTTACCATAAAACCGTGACCCCGCCGGCCCTTGCCCTCGACACAACCGCCATCAAGCCCGGCCTGCGTCTGGCGGTGGGCCTGTCCGGCGGAGCCGACTCCGTCGCCCTCACCCGTGCCCTTGCCGCCCGCGCCGCCGAACTCGGCATCGTCCTCCACGTCGCCCACCTCCATCACGGCCTGCGCGGCGCCGACGCCGATGCCGACCAGCAGTTCTGCGCCGATCTCGCTGCGTCCCTCAACCTTCCTTTCCACAACGCGCGGGTGGAAACCGCAAACGAATCACCAGCAACTCCAGCCAAACCTCGGGAGAGCATCGAAGAAGCCGCCCGCCGCCTTCGCTACGCCTGGTTTCGCCAACTCATGGCTTCCTGCGAAATTGACGCCGTGGCTACCGCCCACACCCTCGACGACCAGGCCGAAACCGTCCTCGCCAAATTCCTCCGCGGCGCCTGGACCGAAGGCTTCTCCGCCATCCATCCCATCGTCACCTTTCCCGAGGGCCGTATCCTCCGCCCGCTCCTCACCGTCACCCGCCCGCACATCGAGGCCTATCTCCGTCTCCTCGGCCAACCCTGGCGCGAAGACGCATCGAACCTCGACCCCGCCTACACCCGCAACCGTCTTCGCCACCAGCTTCTACCGGAACTGGAAAAAGAAAATCCCCGCATCCGCCAGCACCTCGCCCACCTGGCCGACCTCGCCCGCGACGAAGAAGCCTACTGGGAGACAGAAATCAGCCGCCTCGCTCCCCAGCTCATCCTCACCGGCAAACCCGTACGTGGCGGAGGCCGCGCCTCGGAAACCGGGGAATCGATTGCCCTCGACGTCGTCCGCCTCGCCACCCACCCCCGTCGCCGTCCACCGCCGCCTGCTCCGCCACGCCGCCCAGCTCCTCAACGTGTCCCTGAATTTCGAAGCCACCGAATCCCTCCGCACCCTCGCTACCGAAGGCCGCGCCGGCCAGCGTCTCGCCCTTCCCGGCCCCCTTACCGCCGAGCGCACCCCCCGCGAAATCCGCCTGTTGCCGGCGATCCCCGCCGCTTCCCGCCCACCCTCATCTCACGTTGAGCTTCCCATCCCGGGGGAAGCCATCGCATTTGGTTTTCGTTTCCGCGCCCAGTCCAATCAGCCCGCCGCCTCGGCGCTCATCCGCAACTGGCGCCCCGGCGACCGAGTCACCCTCCGCTACTCGACCGGACCCCGGAAAATCAAGGAAGTTCTGGAGCGCCTCAAAATCAGCGGAACAGACCGAGCCGAATGGCCCGTCGTCGAATGGCAAGGGCAAATCATCTGGATGAAAGGCGCCGAACTTCAACCGGCCTCCGGACTGCTCATTCAAACGGAAGAGCCTTGAGCCCTGTTCTCTCGTCGGGGTCCCAAATACTTTTCAGAAATCCGCGCAACCCGCCATTTGTGAGCCGTTCTGGCACGAATTTTGTCCCGCCACGTACAACAATTGCGTCATTCGTACTCCTTCTGGCGGGAACTGATACTGCCAGAATCACGTTCTGGGGAGTACAATCAATCGACTGCTTACTCTAGGCAAATTGCACCGTTTTTCGTCGGATGGTTCGCTTCCAACCTTCTTGACTCTTTCCGGTGTTGAGCGACGTCTAACGAGCAAGCAAGTGGTTCGGGAGTCCCCCACGCAACACTCTCTCGGCCAAACAAAGGAGTCCTGGTGAACTCGACCGTAAAAACAATCATGTTCTGGGCTTTCATCGTGATCTGCCTCGTGCTCCTCTTTACTGTGGTGCAGAAAAGCGCAGTCATGAGTGGCAAAGAGCAGGACGTGCCCTTCTCCTCCTTCCTCGAAAAGGTTCAGCAGAATCAGGTCAATGACGTCACTGTGACCGGGATGGACGTCCACGGCCACTACAAAAACGATGGCAAGGAGCAGGCTGGCTTCCACACCACCGTTCCCGTGAACTATCCGGACATGTACACCCAGCTCAACGCCGCCAAGGTGCAGACCACCATCAAGGACGCTTCGGGCAACATGCTCTGGCCCATCCTCTATCAGGTCGGCCCGCTGGTCTTGATTCTGGGAATCTGGTTCTTCATCATGCGCCAGATGCAGTCCGGCGGCAACAAGGCCATGTCCTTCGGCAAGAGCCGCGCCCGCCTGCTCTCCATGCAGCAGAAGAAGATCACCTTCAAGGATGTCGCCGGCGTCGATGAGGCCAAGGAAGAGCTTAAGGAGATCATCGAATATCTCCGCGAGCCCCAACGCTTCCAGAAGCTTGGTGGCCGCATCCCCAAGGGCGTGCTCCTTGTCGGACCTCCAGGCACCGGCAAGACCCTGCTCGCCCGCGCTGTTGCCGGCGAAGCTAACGTGCCATTCTTCTCCATTTCCGGCTCTGACTTCGTCGAAATGTTCGTCGGCGTCGGCGCCAGCCGCGTTCGCGATCTCTTCGAACAGGGCAAGAAGAACGCTCCCTGCATCATCTTCATCGACGAAATCGACGCAGTCGGCCGCCATCGCGGCGCCGGCCTCGGCGGTGGGCATGATGAGCGTGAGCAGACCCTCAACCAGCTGCTCGTCGAGATGGATGGTTTCGAGTCCAACGACGGCGTGATCCTCGTCGCTGCCACCAACCGCCCCGACGTTCTAGATCCGGCCCTGCTTCGTCCCGGCCGCTTCGATCGCCGCGTCGTCGTCGGACTTCCCGACGTCCGCGGTCGCGAAGAAGTCCTCCGCGTCCACGTCAAGAAGGTTCCCGTCGCCGACGATGTGGTCCTCAACATCCTCGCTCGCGGAACACCCGGCTTCTCCGGCGCCGACCTGGCCAATATGGTCAACGAAGCCGCCCTGAACGCAGCCCGCGTCAATCGCAAGCAGGTCACCATGTACGACTTCGAGCTCGCCAAGGACAAGGTCCTCATGGGCGCGGAACGCAAGTCGATGCTTCTGACCGATGAGGAAAAGAAGGTCACCGCCTACCACGAAGCCGGCCACGCGCTGGTCTCCGTGCTGCGCGACCACACCGATCCCATCCACAAGGTCACCATCATCCCTCGTGGCATGGCCCTCGGCGTCACCGTCTACCTGCCCGGCGACCGCCACAACTACACCCGTGAATATCTCGAAACCCGCCTCGCCACCGCTTACGGCGGACGTGTTGCCGAAGAAATCTTCCTCGGCCAGATGTCAACCGGCGCCGGCAGCGACATCGAGCACGCGACCGACCTTGCCCGCCGCATGGTCTGCGAGTACGGCATGAGCCGCCTCGGTCCGCTCACCTTCGGCAAGAAGGAAGAGCAGATCTTCCTCGGCCGCGAAATCGCCCAGCACCGCGACTTCTCTGAAGAAACCGCACGCCAGATCGACCAGGAAGTTCGCCGCCTGATCGACGAGGCCTACCAGTCGGCTTACTCCCTTGTCCAGGCCAACAGCGACGCCATGCACCGCATTGCCGCTGCCCTCCTGGAACGTGAAACCATCGACGCCGAAGAAGTTCGTCTCCTCATCGAAGGCAAGGAACTCCCCGAAGTTCGTTCTTCTCTCGCATCGCCCAGCGATCAGGGCGGCGGCGGAATCACGCAAATCCTCAAGCCCGACACCGGCCGCGGCGGCCCCGGCTTCCCCGAAGGCTCGCCCTCGCCCGCGTAACCCCACAAACACTCTCCACCACCGAAGGCCACCCGCGAGGGTGGCCTTCTTTCTTGGTGCGGCAAATGCAGGCTCTGTGATTCCAGTCACGGACGGCCGAAAACTCTCCGCGTACGTTGTCTATGGATCGACAAATCCCACGCCGCGCGTTTCATGCGCGAAGCTTGATTCGGAAAGCGATCGATCCGCTCCGCCAGGGGAGGCTACGATGACCACTTCCGCAACCGCCAAGATTGGATTTGCCCGGATCTTAGTACCCGTTGACTTCACCGACGTCTCCAAGCGAGCCGTGGACTACGCCAAGGCTATCGGCCGCCGTCATGAGTCTTCGCTGCTGCTGGCACACGTCTCCGTGGAATTAGGGCTCAACGCCCAGCCCGAAGTCGTCTGGTTCGATCAGCTTTCCGTGCGTAAGCCCGCCGAGCAACAACTCGAGTCGTGGGGCAGTGAACTTCTGGCCGCTGGCCTTGACGCGAAAACCGAGATGCTCACCGGCGCTATTCAGGAAGAAGTGCTCAACGCCGCCGACCGTGACAATTCCGACCTGATCGTTCTCGGCACCCACGGCCGCGAAGGCATCCAGCGTCTTTTCTTCGGCTCCGATGCCGAAGGGCTCTACCGCGCCGCCAAGTGCCCCATCCTCGTGGTCGGCCCCGCGGCCCATCCCATCGAAGACACCGCCTGGGAGCCGCGCACCATGATCTTCGCCTGCAACCTCGATCCCGCGACCGCCCCCCTCGCCGCCTACGCCTTCCAGTTCGCGCAGGAACACAACGCCACCCTCTCCATCTTCCACGTCGACGACAGCCAGGGCCGCATCGACAAGCGCAGCCTCATGCTCGCCTTCGAAGAAGCGCTCGCTCCGCTGCTCCCCCTGAATCAGAAGCCCGTCTACATCTGGCGCACCTTGATGCTGGGCTTTGGCCTCGGCGCCACCATCGCCAACCTGGCCCGCGAACGTCACGCCGACCTGGTCATCATGGGCGCGCGCACTGCTTCACTCGCCAAAACCCACCTGCGCAACGGCATCGCTCCGCAAGTCATGGCCAAGGCTCCCTGCCCGGTCATGATCCTGCACAAGGGGTAAACACACCGCGCGAGGACACCATTTCGAGCAGAGATTGCAATCCCTGAATTCAGCCAAAAACCGAATTTCTCTCGGTCTGCGACATGGTGCGAATCCACGCC
>CAILBQ010000522.1 GCA_903832475.1 uncultured Acidobacteriota bacterium
AAGACTACCTGCGCCGGGCACCATACTGCGCGAACATCACGGGCTCCGGGGATCCAGCCCCATCGGCCGCCCACTTGTGCCCAGCGGCCGTAGTGGAAGGGTGCTGCACCCCAGGGCTCATCGGCAACCCAGGTCCAACCGTAGAAGGGACGGCTGACCCAGTGGCCGTACCGGTACGGCGCCCAGCCTGCGTCCACGTGAGGAAACCAGATGGGGCCATATTGAGACTGTCCCTGCCATTCCCCGTTGCGGTCCAGTTCGTCATATCCTCCGACTTCCGCACTGACATACTGCGCGGAGGGAGAATTCACCCGGTGTACTTCAAGGTCGACGCTCCAGCGCAGGAAGTCATCCATGGGAGCTGGTTCGAGAGGCTGCGCGTAGACGGGATTGGTTCCGCTTAGCTGCACCGACTGGCCCGGCTCGAGTCGCATTTGAAATCCGCCACCGCCGTTAAGCAGCAGCTGGCTGGAACGATCGTTGTTCGTAACCACCGAGGATTGCTGGTCCGGGAAGACATCCACGCGGAAAAGAACTCTTCCCACCGAACCGATCGCGCCGTTCGGGGTCTGCACCTGAACGGAGCCGCCGAACGGAAAACCGTCGCTCGCCACTTCGGCGCTGCCGGATGCGACGCCCAGAACAACGCCTTCGCTGTCAAAACCGTTCAAGGTCAAATCCGTGTTGGGCCCGAAATACGCCCTGACTACGCCCGCCTGGACTTCGCCACGGCTTTGCTGGTCGGCAAACACGCGGTAACCCGGGCTGAGCGGCATATTGGGTTCGGCCTGACCCCAGCTATCCTCGCCGACCGGCTGAATGGAGACATTTCCCTGGACGATCGCAATCCGCCCCATGCCGGGAGGCGGGCCCGATGGCTCATCTTGCGAATACGAGGCGGTGGCTGCGAGCGCCAGAACGGCAAAAGTGCCGGTCATGAGCAGAGTGCGTGCGAATGGTGCAAATTTCAAATTCATGAAAGTCGTTCCTCCGGCCGGCGTGTCTGAATCCACCGGACTGCGGTTCTCGTAGATACTACCTGCCTCAGACACCGATTCGAGCAAAAAGATGCATCGGCGGAGTACATTTGGGGGAACGTCCGTTCCCTACCCGGCGTACTTCCTTGCATAAGGGGATCACCATGAATGCTGGCAAACTTCAAACCTGTTTTTCCTCGACCGCGATAGCGCTGGCGTTCGCGGCTAGCCTCGGCATGTCTGCTTGCCGGGTGCACGTCGACAAGAATGCTGACGGCAAGGACAAAAATGTGCAGGTCGATACGCCTTTCGGCGGCGTGCACGTCAATACCGATCAGACTTCCGCAAGTGACTTGGGATTGCCCGTCTATCCTGGCGCAACTACGGTGAACGATGACGAGAATCATCGGTCGGCCGATGTTCATCTGGGCTTTGGCGAATGGCAACTGCGGGTCAAGACCGTTTCCTATGCCACGCCCGACAGCCGCGAAAAAGTCACCGACTTTTACAAGAAGGCCATGTCGCGGTTTGGGGACGTGCTTACCTGCGAAAATCACACCGCAGTCGGTACGCCGACCGTGACACGCGAAGGGCTGACTTGCGCCGACGACAAGCACAGCAAAGTCAAACTGGACGAAAATGACTTCAAGCAGGACTTTCAACTCAAAGCCGGATCGCAGCGTCATCAGCACATTGTGGGCTTTGAAAATTCGAAGCACGGCGACACGCGTTTTGCCCTGGTAGCCATCGATCTGCCCGCCAACCTGGGCAACGACGACGACAGCAAACAGTAGACTCAGCACGATACCGGTTCCGGGGCGAGGAGTCGCACCGCATTGCGGCGGCTCGCCCTCAGGGTTTAGCTTCAGGACTGAGACTTATTCTTGGAACACACCTGCCAACGCTGTAGTCAATCACTCCGAGACGATGACCGCTACTGCCCCTCGTGCGGTCTGCCGCAGCTCGTGCACGTCCCGGCAGAGCCTGCGCTGGCGGGCATGGACGGCGAGTTCGAGTCATCCAGTGTGGCAGGGCGCCAGGCTCACCACGACAACAGCCGCGGGCTGGTGGGCGGGGCGGGCCAGGCCATCGCGTGGCGGCCAGCTTTGCGCGCTGCCATGCTGCTGGCCATCCCGGCAGGCGTATTGAGTTCCGATCTTTCCGTGATCGGCCAATCGCTGGGGCTCGTCTGGATGGTAAGCTGCGCCGTCTGGGCAGTGGTTTTGTATGGCAGGCATGTGCGTTTAAGCCGCATCACCAAAGGCGTGGGTTCGCGTATCGGACTTATGACAGGACTGTTTGCCTGCTGGATCACCCTTGCCCTCAACGGCGTCAACCTGTGGGCAGCCCGCTTTGTTTTTCATCAGAACGGGCGCCTCGATTCGGAATGGACTGCCTTCGTCGATCAGAACATCCGGCTTTGTCAGAACCTCTACACCCAGATGGGCATAAGTTCCGCCCAGATTGCACAAGGTCTGCAGATGGACAGATTGATGTTCCTCTCGCCGGAAGGACAGGCCGGGTTTCCCCTGTTCCATTTCGCCTTCAATGCCGTATTTTTTGTCTTGCTGAGCGCGCTCGGGGGAGCGGTAGGTGCGCGCTTCATTGCGCCTTCCCATCGCACGCGAAGCTGATCAACTCGCCGGTGCGCCAAACCCATCTTCGCCTCAAGGCCATACAATAGAGCCAAATCTGCAACAGCCTGGCAGATGCCTGCCGAGAGAATCCGATGACCGACACACCTCAAGCCACGCCTGCCACCACTCATCCCGTCCTGCGCGAAAAAGGGCGGCTGATGTCCGCCTCCGAGATCGACCGCACCCTGGTGCGCCTTGCCCACCAGATCGTCGAAAAGACCAACGCCGGCGAAGGCGTGGCGCTGATCGGCATCAAGCGGCGCGGCATCCCGCTGGCCGATCGCCTCGCCGTACTGATCGGCGGGATTGTGAAGCGCCCGGTCGACACCGGGACTCTGGACATCCAGTTCTATCGCGATGACCTCTCCACCGCCGGCGTGCGGCCCGAGGTGAAGGGCGGCGAAATTGGCTTTGACGTCAACGGCCGCGACGTGATCCTGTGCGACGACGTGCTCTACACCGGCCGCACCATCCGCGCCGCGCTCGATGCGCTGTTCGATCATGGCCGTCCCCGCTGCGTGCAGCTGGCCGTGCTGATTGATCGCGGCCATCGCGAACTGCCCATCGAAGCCACTTACGTCGGCAAGCATGTCCCCACCAGCAGCCGCGAAATCATCGAAGTTAAATTCCGCGAAGTCGACAACGACGAGCAGGTTCTGCTGGTCGAGAAAGTCGACTGACCCGCGGCCAACTCACCTGCCTTTCGCAAAGCCTTGCTCCAGCGCTCTGAATCGTGTGTGCCCATGCCAGTGAAATCCGCTACCGCCCCTCGTGCTGCCCAGGAACTCTCGGTCAAACCGGCTTCCAAAAATGCTCGCGTGGTTCCTGCGAAGCCTGGATCTCCGCCGAATGCTGTCCCTGATTCCACTACATGGTCCAGGGGCTCGGTTCTCTCCGTGACATCGCTGACGCCCAAGACCGTGAGCGAAATTCTTTCCCTGGCAGGTGAACTTGAGCAGCAGGATCCGCTGGAACGGGCCAGGCGGCTGGCCAAGCGCAAGATCGCTCTGCTTTTTTACGAATCGTCGACCCGCACCCGCACCAGCTTTGAGCTGGCCGCCAAAGGCCTGGGTGCGGATACCACGCTCGTTTCCAGCCTCTCCTCCAGCATCGAGAAGGGCGAAACACTGAAGGACACCGGCCTCACCCTGCGCGCGCTGGGCGCCGAAGCCATCATCCTGCGCCATCCCTCGTCCGGCGCTCCCTGGCTGCTGGAGCGCGAAACCCGTCTGCCCGTGCTGAACGCCGGTGACGGCATGCATGAGCATCCTTCGCAGGCGCTGCTCGACCTGCGCACCATGCTGAATCATCTGCGCCCAGGCACGACCACCGTAGCCGCCGATACGCTCGCCGGCGTCAACGTCGTCATTACCGGCGACATCCTGCACAGCCGCGTGGCGCGCAGCAACATGCTGCTGCTGCCCAAACTTGGCGCGCGCGTGATTTTGTGCGGACCGCCGCCGCTGCTGCCCGATCTGGCCGCGGACATTCCCGGAGTCGAGATCGAACGTGACTTCCCGCGCGCGCTGGCCCAGGCGCAGATCGTCATGATGCTGCGCATCCAGGCCGAACGTCTGGCTGGATTGCAGCTCGACCTGGAGCAATACAAGGCGAAGTATCAACTCACCGAAGCGCTGCTGGCCGCCCATGCGCCGCAGGCCATCCTGCTTCACCCCGGCCCCATCATCCGCGGCCTGGAGCTTACCGGCGAAGTCGCCGACGGGCCGCAGTCGCGCATCCTCGAGCAGGTGCACAACGGCGTCGCCATCCGCATGGCGCTCGTTTATCGCGCGCTGACTCTCCCAGAAAGAGAGGTGCGCGCATGAGCAGCCTCCTCATTCGCAACGGGCATTTGATCGACCCTGCCGCCGGCATCGACGCTCCCAAAGACATCCTGCTCAAAGACGGCCGGGTCAGCGAGATCGCCGCGCCGGGCAAACTGAAGCCGGCTCCAGACACCGAGATCCTCGATGCAAAGGGGCTCACCGTCGCCCCCGGCCTCATCGATATCCACGTGCACCTGCGCGAGCCGGGCCAGGGCTACAAGGAAACCATCGCCACCGGGACTGCTGCGGCAGCAGCCGGCGGATTCACCGCGGTCGCCGCCATGCCCAACACCGTGCCGACCAACGATTCGCCGGAGATCACGCGCTGGATGCAGGCTGCCGAACGCGGCGCCTCGGTAAGGGTCTTCCCCATCGGCGCCGCGACGCGCGCGCTCAAAGGCGAAATTCTCAACGACTACGCGGCGCTCAAAGCTGCCGGCGCAGTCGCCGTGACCGACGACGGCCACCCCATCCTCAAAGACAGCATCATGCGCGAAGTGCTGATCAACGCCACGCGCTGCGGCCTGAGCGTCATCCAGCATGCGGAAGACACGCGCATGACCCAGGGCGCCAGCATGAATGCCGGGGCGCTGGCTTTCCGGCTTGGCCTGCGCGGTATGCCGCCGGAAGCCGAATATTCGCTGGTCGAGCGCGACATCCGACTGCTCGCCGAGCTTTCCAAAGACAAGGGCGGATCAGGCAAAGCCGGCGCCCGCGACAAGAACGGCGCGGTGCCCCATCTGCACGTCGCGCACACATCCACGGCGCAGGCAGTTGCCGCGGTGCGACAGGCACGGCGCAACGGGCTGCGCGTGACCTGCGAAGTAGCTCCACATCACTTTCTGCTCACGGAAGAGCACGTCGGCGCCTACAACACCAACGCCAAGATGAATCCACCGCTGCGCTCGGCAGCCGATTGCGACGCCATGATCGAGGGCATTCTGGATGGGGTCGTCGACGCCATCGCCACCGACCACGCGCCGCATGCCTCGCATGAAAAGGAAGTCGAATTCGAGCGCGCCCCGAACGGCATCACCGGCCTGGAAAGCGCGCTGGGCCTGAGCCTGCGCTGGCTGCACCGGGAATGGAAGCTGCCACTCAGCCGCGTGATCAGCCTGCTCAGCGCCCAGCCCGCCGCACTGCTCAACCTGAAAGGCCGCGGCACCCTCACCGCGGGCAGCTACGCCGATGTGGTCATCTTCGACCCGAAAGCGGAATGGATTTTCAATGCGCGGGATTCAAAGTCCAAGTCGAACAACACTCCCTTCGATGGCTGGACCATGCAAGGCAAAGTTCACTACACCATCAGCGAAGGCCGTGTCGTGTATCGCGCTGCTTCGGCGAAATAAGCCGGATCGCGGATCCAGCTAACCCTTGCGGCGGTAGAGAATCTGGAAATCGTATCCCTCGTTCGCGGGAAACAGCGAGGCCACGTGGCGCAGCCGTTCGGCCAGCGCCGGAGCGGCCAGCAGCGGATATTCGCGCTCGCGCAGGTCGTGGTAATCGAAATCCAGCGACAGGGAAAGCATGTAGATCGCCAGCGAATCGGAAAATGCCGACTCTTCGTAGTTCTTGCGCGCACGTTCATCGAGCGGCATGGGATTGCCGGCCGCGTTGGTCACAGGATCCAGCGCGCGACGGCGGGTTTCCCAGGCGTCCTGGCTGGTTTCGCCCTTAACGCCTGCCTGCGCCTGCGACCAGGCCAACGACGCGAAGCTCTCCGGAACGCCGACCGCATCGACAAAGTTGTGCGCCACGTTGATGAAGAATTCAAAGGCCAGCCCGAAGCGGTCTTCCACCAGCCGCGTCGACAGGAATACGCCTTCGACCGCGCCCAACGTCACGTTGCGATGGCAGATAGCGCGGTCGCCCAGGTCAACGGTGTAGCTGGGAGCCACCACCACCTGCTCGGCTTCCACGATTACCAGGGGCACGAAGTAATAGCAGCGCTTCTCGATGGCCGGGACCAGAGACTTGGGCACGGCGCCCACCAGGCGCTCGACATCCGGCTGTGGCACCCGCGTTTCCGCCCACAGCCCGTAGCGCACTCCATTGGGAGCCAGAGCGGTGGGAACGTTGGCGGCTACCTTTTCGGCAGTCCATGGACCGATAGCCGGTCCGGCATTGCCGGCGGGCGTCTCACTGGGTAAATTTTCGGTTTGTACAGGAATAGACACGACTCCTTATACTAAAGCCCAGAGCGCGAACTTGCACGATTGCGGCTGGCGCCGGGCAACCAGTGAAAGACGACAGGTCGTTCGCGTCATGCGGCGCAGGTCAACCATTCGAAGGAGAAAAGCATGAGTCCCAACGCATTGACGGCAAGCTCCTACGATGGCAAATTCCTGGGCTTTCCGCTCAAGGGTTTCGGTTTTTTCACCAGCCTGCTGCTGGCGGCGAGTTCCGGCTTCTTCACCTTCTTCCTGGTGACGGCGGTTTCCATCTTCGGGCTGCTGTTCTGGAACCAGATCCTGCACCATACCGTGAACTACGCCAACAGCTACCTCTACTTCGGCTTTCCTGCCGCGGTCGCCGTCTGGAGCATCGCGCTGATTGTCTTTGGCACGCTGTGGATTCGCGCCAAGATGCACGCGGACTAAAGCTACGCCGCGAAATGCATGCAATACACTCGGGGCATGCATCCTGAGGGTTCCCGCCTCTTCTTCCCTTCGCGCTATCGACTTTTCCTGGCACTCTCACTGCTTGCCTTTGCCTGTGATCTGCGACCGGGCTATGCGCAGACTCTCCTACGCACAGCAGCCCCGCGCAGGCACTCCGCGACCAAGCCCAGGCCGGCCGCGCTGGCAGCGCAGTTGGATGCGATCCTCGCCGACCCGGCGCTGGCCCATGCACACTTCGGGATCAGCGTCACCACCCTGGCCGGCGACAAGCTTTACGGCCTGAACGACGCCCAGCTGTTTACTCCCGCTTCAAACGCCAAGCTGCCAACGACCGCCGCAGCCTTTGCCCTGCTGCCCGTCAATCAGCTCACCTGGACCACCAACCTGGCCACAGCCGGGACGGTGACCGCAAGTCAACTGAATGGGGACCTGGTGCTTCTGGGCGCCGGCGACCCCACCATGAGCGCCCGCACCTATCCTTACCGCAGCAAGGCGCAGATGGCCGACCAGGCTGCTGCCGATGCAGCCGCCGGGACAGCGCCCGCGCCGGTAAAGCCGCTGGCCGCGCTCGAAGACCTGGCCGACCAGATTGTCCGCTCCGGCCTTCGCAGCATCCAGGGCGACATCGTGGGCGACGACACCTTCTTCGTCAACGAACCCTACGCAACCGGCTGGAGTTGGGAAGACCTGCAGTGGAGCGACGGTGCGCCCGCCTCCGCCCTGACGGTGAACGACAACACAGTAACGCTGCAGTTGACCCCGCCAGGCCAGAATGCCGTTGAATATCCCCCCTCTGGCGCCGCCGTCCCATCAAGCCCAACCAACGCGTTGCCCGCAGCCCCCGCTCAGACCCAGCCGGTTCTTTCCTGGCTTCCCGACACGCCCTACTACCAGATCGAAGGCGCGATGGCTTTCGCGCCTGCGGGCACGCCGGCTGCTCCGGGCCTGGATCGGGCGCTCGGCTCGCGCACCGTGCGCATCTGGGGCACCATCCCAGCGACCGGATTCCATGCCGGCGTCGCCGTCGACGATCCCGCGGAGTACGCAGCGCGATCGCTCATGGCCATGCTCACCGCCCGCGGCATCACCGTCGCGGGAACTGCCCGCGCCCGCCATCGCGCCTCGATCGCCACGGAGGACTTCGACAAGCTTCAAAAAATGCCCCTCGAACTGCCCCCGTCAACGTTGGGTCTCTCGGGCCTGGCCACCATTGCTGCCCCCCTGGAGGGCCGGCGCATTCTCGCCTCCCATGTTTCGATTCCCATGGCGCTCGACCTGACCGTCACCAACAAGATCAGCCAGAACCTGCACACTGAGTTGCTGCTGCGCCTGCTGGGCCGCATCATCCCCGGGCCGCTCGCCTCTGAAGGAAACACTTCCATCGAACCGGGCAGCCTCGCTTCGGGTACCCGCGTAGTTCGCCAGTTTCTGCTCAACGCGGGCGTTCCTGAAGACGATTTTTTCTTTTTTGACGGCTCCGGCATGAGCGCCAACGATCTGGTCTCCCCCCGTGCCTACACCACCCTGCTGACCTATGCCGCACGGCAGCCGTGGGGCGAGGCTTGGAAAGCCACCTTCCCCATCGCCGGAGTGGACGGCACCCTCTCCGACCGCTTCCAGAACTCCCCCTTGCGCGGCCAACTCTGGGCCAAAACCGGCACGCACAACGAGGCCAACGCTCTCTCCGGCTTCCTTACCGCCGCCAGCGGAAAAACCATCGTCTTCTCCATCCTTGTCAACGGCCACCGCCCCGGCAGCAATGCCGAACTGCAAGCCATCGACCGCATCGCCGAAGCCATCGCCGCCTCGGAGTAACCCTGA
>CAILBQ010000523.1 GCA_903832475.1 uncultured Acidobacteriota bacterium
GAGACCATCCGCTCCAACACATCGGTCAAATAACTTTCGGGATCGAGGCCATTCATTTTGGCCGTTTATGCCGAACGCCGAACTATGCCGAATGGTTCTGGGAGGAAGCCGGCGTTGTGCGCGCTTGCAACCCAACGAGCGGGCATAGCCCAGTTTCATTCGGCATAGTCTGCCCCCTTACAGCTCCTCGAGGAAGGCGAGCAGGCGGTCGGTTGGCTGGAAGCGGGTTTGCTTGCCAGGCTCGTACGGCTTGAGCTTCGCCAAGGCCGCTTCCTTGAGCGCGAGATGGGCATGCAGGTACGTCTGCGTCGTTTCGATCGACTCATGGCCGAGCCATAGCGCGATCACGGAACAATCGACGCCGGCTTGCAGCAACTCCATCGCAGCGCTGTGTCTCAGTACATGGGGCGAGACCCGCTTGGACGCCAATGATGGACATCCCTTGCGGGCGACGCGCACATGCTTGGCCAAGAGCGCTTGGACGCTGTCGGCGCTGAGCCCGCCCCCATGAACATTGGGGAACAGAGCGCTCGCGGCGCCCCGCGGCGGTTCCTTGAGCCACGCCCGCAGAGCGACCTGCGCGTGCGAAGTCAGTGGCGTGCATCGTTCCTTTCTCCCCTTGCCGACACATCGCACATGCGCGCCGGCGCCGAGATGGACGGCGTCCCTGTCCAGGTTGATCAACTCGGAGACGCGCAAACCTGTCTGGGCCGCGAGCAGCAGCAAAGTGTAATCGCGGCGCCCAAGCCATGTCGCGCGATCGGGTGAGGCAAGGATCGCCTCGATCTCCGGCCGCGTCAGGAATTGTACCTCACGCTTATCGTGACGCTTGGCCGGGATCGCAAGGACGCGTTGAATATGCGCGCTGTAGGCGGGCTCCTCGAATGAGACGAAGCGGAAGAAGGAGCGGATGGCGGTCAGGCGCAAGTTGCGCGTCCTGACGCTGGCGCCCCGTTTTATCTCGAGATCATTGAGGAAAGCGCTGATGAAAGACGCATCCAGATTTTCGAGAGCCAAGGCAGATGGGGGCTTGTGAAGCTGTGTCTGCGCGAACGTGAACAGCAGCCGGAACGTGTCCCTGTAGGAAGCGATCGTGTTGGAGCTGACATTGCGCTGGCGCATGAGCCGGTCGGTAAAGAAACGCTCGATGAGAGATGCGATGTTGCCGCTCGGCTTCATGGCTTGGCCTCCCACCATCGGTCGAGACGCCGCGCCGCTTCTTGCATCAACTCCGGGCAAGCTGAGAGATACCAATAGGTGTCACGCACGCAGGTGTGGCCGAGATAGGTGGAAAGCGTCGGGAGCCGCTGTTCGACGTCGATCCCGTCGCGATACCAGCCGAGAAGCGTCCGAATGGCGAAGCGATGCCGGAAGTCGTGTACGCGGGGTCCGGTGTGATCGCCCGGGCGCCGCAGACCGATCTTGCGAGACAGTCGCCAGAAGACCCGGTGTACATACTGGTGCAGCAACCGCCCGCCGCGTTCAGCGACAAAGAAGTATGCGCTGCAGCGCGATCCGAGATGGGCATCGCGCCGTTCGGCGTAACAGCGGAGAGCCGCGCTGGTCGTCGGATGCAACGGGATGAGGCGCGACTTGCCAAACTTGCTCTCCCGAATGACCAGCACGCCTTCATCGAGGTCGACGTCGCCGCGCTGCAGGCCAATCGCCTCGGACAGACGCATGCCTGTCACGGCGATCAACCCGAACAGATAATGGTATGTCCATCGCCGCAGGCCGTTTGCTGGCGGCAGGGCCAGCGCCGCCGCCAGCAAACCAATGATCTCCGCATCGTTGTAAATGTAGGGCTTTGCACGCTTGAGCGGCGGCAAGAGCCTGGCGGGCGGCGTCTCTGTCGCGGGATCGAAGTTCGCCAGGTGTCGCGCGAAGCCGCGCACGTCGGTCAAGCGCAAGGCCCAAGACGCATGTCGATCAGGCGGCAATGTCGCCCATTCCAAGGCCAGCTTCGTGGTGATGACCGTGGCCTTGCGCGCCTCCATGAAGGCGACAAAATCGGCGAGCCTGCGCGCCTGTTGCAGGTATTTGTATCCAAAGCCTTGGCGCATGCTCAGATACCGCTCGAGCGCGAATCGCAGATCGGTCATTGCGCGCCTCCCGGCCAGGGCAGGCTCAGCGTCCGGAGCGCCTCGATATCCACCTTTGCGTAGATCCGCGTGGTGTCTTGGCTCTCATGCCGCAATAACTGGCCGATCTCCGACAATGTCGCGCCCGATCGAAGAAGCTCGGTGGCGAGGCTGTGTCGGAAAATATGGGCGCCCTGGTGCACATAGCCGTGGATGCCGACGCGCTCAAGAGCGACCTTGGCGACCATCGTGATCGCACAGCCGGATGCAAAGCCGACGTGAGGCGCCAACATGCGCAGGAATAGTTGACGACACGCCGATCTCGGACGACCATCCCGCAGATAGGCGACGAGAGCTGAGCCGATGTCTGGAGGCATCGGCATCAGCGCTCGCTGCCGGCCCTTGGCGTGAATGAGCATCTCACCACGTCGCCAATCGATATCATCCAGGGTGAGGGTCGCGACCTCGTTTGCTCGCAAGCCGAGCTTTCCCAGCAACATGAGGATGGCATAATCCCGCCGTCCCATAGCCGTCGTTCGATCGCAACCATCGAAAACCTTTTGAACCTGTGCGGCAGACAGATAGGTCGGCAGGCTCGCGAGCTTCCATCGCCTGATCGAGGGCACGCAGCCGGCCAGATCAAGCGGATTCAGCCCTGTATGATGCAAATATCTGAGAAATGCGCGCAGCACCCAGCACATCGCTTTCCCAGACTCCGCGCTCCGATCCGAGGCGTGGCGTTCTACGTAACGGACGATGTTTTCTTGATTGATCTTGCCGAGGTCGCCGGCGCCGGCAGGGCACACCTCACGCAAGAACCGGCGAATGACCGGCAGATGGCAGATAATGGACCTCGGCGCCAGCCCACGTTCCGTTCGCAGATAATCGGCGTATTCCTGGAATATCTGCTCGTGCGGGGTGATGGGAGGCGACAACGCCGACGCGATCACGCCCGCCGCGCGCAACACTGACAGCCACCGTCTCAACGCCGCTTGATCACCCGGCTGGATGGACTGCTCCCTCGCGCGATGCAGCAGGAACCGCTCGACCATGCGTTCATCGAGATCGTGCAGCTTCGAGCGGCTCTCCGAGATCCAGCTCAGGAGAGCGCCGACCAAACTGAGGCACCGCCATGCGCCCTGCCGAGCGAGACCGTCGTTGACGACGCGCGCCGCGTAAAGCTCGATCAATTGTCCATGGGGGCCGTTCTTCAGGCGTCGGAACAGCCGACTCCTGCCCAAATACTCTTCTGCAATCATCATCCTCTGTCTCCGCTTTTGAGAGCGGGGACAGAGGACCAATTATGCCGAACCGATCACACACCGGTCACGAGGAAACCTGGGGAAAACGAACGCGTTCGGCATAGTTCGGCGCGCGGCATAAACGGCAAAACTCAATGGCGTCGATCCCGAGACCTATCTGGCCGATGTTCTCGAACGGATGGTCTCCGGCCAGACAAAAAACAACCAGCTTCATGAACTCCTGGTCTGGAACTGGAAGGCCGCGCGCGAGGCCGAAGCCCGCGCGGCGCAAGCGTCCGCCGCGGCATGAGCAAGCCGAAGTCCCGCCCGTCCAAACGCCAGGCGCAAAAGCCGGTCAAGACGACCATGGCC
>CAILBQ010000524.1 GCA_903832475.1 uncultured Acidobacteriota bacterium
ACGTGGCAGGCGATCAGCTCAAAGCAGCCAGCGACCTAAACGTGCCCGTTGTCGGCGTCGGGTTGCTCTATCAACAAGGCTACTTTCGCCAGGTCATCGATAAAGACGGTGCGCAACAAGCACTTTACCCTTACAACGACCCTGGGCAATTACCGATAAAGCCGTTAAGGCACCCGAACGGCGAGTGGCTGCGACTCGAGATCGCCCTTCCGGGCTACTCGGTCTGGTTACGCGCATGGGAAGTCCAAGTTGGCCGCAGGAAGCTTTACCTTTTGGACAGCAATGATGCGGCGAACTATCCCGCGCATCGCGGGATTACCAGTGAGCTGTACGGCGGCGGTCCAGAGTTGCGTCTCAAGCAGGAACTTTTGCTAGGGATTGGAGGCTGGCGCTTGCTTCGAGCGCTCGGCATCCAACCGGAAGTCTGCCACCTGAATGAGGGGCATGCAGCCTTTGCGATCTTGGACCGAGCTCGCAATTTTATGGAGGATTTCGACCAGCCCTTTGAAGTCGCGCTGACCGCGACTCGGGCAGGAAACCTTTTCACAACGCACACCGCTGTGGCTGCTGGTTTTGATCGATTCGATCCGGCTTTGATTGAGCAATACCTTGGTCTTTACGCGAAGAAACATTTAGGGATTTCTCTGCGCGATCTTATGGCTCTTGGCCGGCAGAATCCAAACGACTCGAAGGAAAGTTTTAACATGGCCTATCTGGCTGTCCGTGGCAGCGGTGCGGTAAATGGCGTCAGTCGGCTGCATGGTCAAGTGAGTCGTCAGTTGTTTGAGCCGCTTTTTCCGCGGTGGCCCGAGGACGAGGTGCCGATCAGTCACGTGACAAACGGAGTCCATATGCCGACCTGGGATTCGGCGGCCGCCGATACTCTTTGGACCAAGGCTTGTGGAAAGGACCGCTGGTTGGGCACGAAAGAGAACCTCGAACATGACATTCGCGCCGTATCCGATGCCATGCTTTGGCAGTTCCGACTTGAGGCGAATAAGTCTCTCGTTGAATACGCCCGAGACCGTCTAGGACGGCATTATGCGGCTGCAGGAGCGCCCATCGAAACCGTGGAGCAAGCGCGGCATCTCTTCAACCCCAATGTGCTTACGCTTGGTTTCGCGCGCCGTTTCGCCACTTATAAAAGGCCCAATCTTCTCCTGGAAGACCCTGATCGGCTTCTTCGGCTACTCTGCAATCCCCAGAGACCGGTGCAATTGATCCTTGCGGGCAAGGCTCATCCGGCGGACGTGGCCGGACAAGCCCTGATCCAAAAATGGATTCAATTCATTCGCCAGCCGGCAGTCCGTCCGCACGCGATTTTTCTGAGCGATTATGACATGAACTTGACTGAGCGTTTGGTACAGGGTGTGGACGTCTGGATCAACACACCCCGTCGACCATGGGAGGCCTGTGGAACAAGCGGGATGAAGGTTTTGGTCAATGGTGGCATTAATCTTTCGGAGTTGGATGGTTGGTGGGCGGAAGCCTTTTTTCCAGACCTTGGTTGGGCATTAGGTGATGGGAAGGAACATGGGAACGACCCCGGCTGGGACCGTGCCGAAGCCGAAAGGCTTTATGATGTGCTCGAAAACGATGTCATTCGTGAGTTCTACGACCGCAATGATCAGGGCATTCCAACGGCCTGGGTGGCCCGGATGCGGGAAAGCATGGCCCGGCTAACGCCCCACTTCTCAGCAGAACGAACGGTGCGCGAATATACCGAGCACTACTATCTGCCCGGTGCCACCGCGTACAACTTACGAAAAGCTGATAAAGGCAAAATGGGCAAGCAGATGGTCGATTGGCGGCGAAATCTACAGCAGAAATGGCAATCCAGCCATTTCGGTGAAGTTAAAGTTGAAACCCGGAACGGCCTGCATTTATTCGAGGCGCAAGTTTATCTCAATGATCTCGACCCAGCGGCGGTGCGCGTCGAGTTGTTTGCGAACGGTGATAAGGATGGCAATTCCGTGCGACTGGAGATGAAGCGCATACGCGAACTTGCTGGAGCCACAGGCCTCTACCTTTACAACGGATCTGCTCCTGGAGATCGCCCTGTATCTGATTATACCGCTCGTCTCATCCCTTACTGCGACGGAATTTCCGTGCCCTTGGAAGACGAACGAATCGTTTGGCAGAGATGAGGCAGTGGTAGGGTTTGACCCCATAGCGCCACGATCATCAACTGAACTATCTTATCCCCTCGCAGGCACCAGGTTCGTTCCGAATCATTTATCACGGGGTGAAACCAAAATCGTTTGCGGCAAAAAAATACGGAGAAAATAAAATGAGACAAAGTAGTGCTTTCGGAACATTGGTATTCATCGTCATTTTTGGCGTTGGCGCAGCCATCGCCTATGCGGTGAACGGTATTGCTGGTAATGTGGCCGCTATTAGTGTCGCCATCGTTGCCTTTGTTGTGGCGGGCATCGCTTCTTCCGCGATTCGGGTGGCCGATCAGTGGGACAGGGCGGTCATATTGCGCCTGGGACAATTCCATGCCCTTAAGGGGCCGGGGTTGTTTTTCCTTATCCCGGTGATCGATACAATTCCTTATTGGATCGACACCCGCGTCATCACGACCGGCTTTAAGGCGGAAAAGACCCTGACGAAGGACACCGTGCCGGTCGATGTTGACGCCGTCTTGTTCTGGAAGGTAGTCGACCCGAAACGAGCTGCCTTGGATGTCGCAGATTATCAAAGCGCAATCGGTTGGGCCTCCCAAACCGCGCTACGCGATGTCATCGGCAAGACCATGCTTGGCGATATGCTGGAGGGCCGGGACAAAATCAGCGCCCTGCTCCGGACGATTATCGATGAACGCACCGAACCCTGGGGCATCAACGTCATTTCCGTCGAGGTGAAAGACGTCTTGATTCCGCCAGGTTTGGAGGATGCGATGTCGATGCAAGCCCAGGCGGAAAGGGAGCGTCAGGCCCGCGTCATCCTTGGAGATGCCGAGAGGCAGATCGCGGAGAAATTCGAGGAAGCTGGCAAACATTATGAACACAATCCGATTGCCTTCCATTTGCGAGCCATGAACATGCTGTATGAGGGTTTAAAGGAGAATTCAACCATCGTCATTGTTCCAAGCACAGCCGTGGAAAGCATGCAGCTTGGTGGTCTCGCCGGGATGACAGCGCTCAGCATGGGATTGGGACAGGAACGTGGGAATGGCGTTCTGCCGAGCAACCTACCGCCACGTGCGAATGCGATTCCCGCAGACACGGACGGACATCAGGACGGCGCACTTAAGCTGCCGGCTTGAGGTTTGGCTTATCAAGAAAAAGTCTTAGGGACATATCGGTGCGGCCAACGCCGCATCGATTCTTGACGGGGATTTTTTCCAGGGGGTACGAAGCAACAGCATGCCAGAGAGAGCATCCTACAAATCAAACGAGAAACCCATGATCGAACAAATAAGCGAGGACATGCAAAACAATGTCGTGGCTCTGTGCGCGCATGGCATGGTTAGCCACAAAGACTACGAGCGAGTGGTGATTCCAACCGTGGAAGAAAAAATCAGGTTATATTCCAAGGTCCGGTTTCTTTTTGTCTTGGCCGATGATTTCGAAGGGTACACCGCCGAAGCCATGTGGGACGACACGAAAATCGGACTGCAACATCTTACTGCATTTGAAAAGATTGCTGTGGTGACCAACACCGAGTGGGTTAAAGAAGCCGTGCGCTTTTTTGGATTTTTTGTGCCATGCCCGGTTAAAGTTTTCCCGAAAGAGGAAATTCAATCGGCTACAGCCTGGGCGAACGAATAGGCGGCTAACTCACGATAATCACCTGATAAGCCGCCCGCATGCATGGACAATCATGAACTCAACTATCGTTGCCAAGCATGTTGGTATCGCGGAGCCTTTGGAGCACGCGCATGTTCGAAAGGGAGTTCCGTTACCGATGGGAACCCATGAATGCGAGGGTGGTATCAACTTCGCCTTCTTCAGCCGTCATGCGACCCGGGTCCAATTGGAGTTTTTTGATTTTTCCAAAGATGCCAAGCCGAGCCGAGTGATTGATTTTGATCCAGCCTACAACCGTACCGGTGACGTGTGGC
>CAILBQ010000525.1 GCA_903832475.1 uncultured Acidobacteriota bacterium
GATTGATTGTCCGCGAGTTTTGAGAACGATGCCGAGGGAATCTGATCGCTGCGCAGTTCCAACTTGAAGGAATAGTCGAAGTCTTCGCCAAGGAAGAAACGTGTGAGATCGCATAGCGGCTTGTAGGCGGTCCCGGTGGGCAGAAAGCTTTCGAACGTAGTGAGATCGAGAGGACCGAGACGAACGGTGACGCCGGCATTCTGGTCCCATACTCGCCTGCCGAGGATGGCGCCGTCTCCAAGATTATGGTTGCGGCCTCGCTGCGCGCCGATGCGGGTCCATTGATCTTCGCAGAGGTCGAGCCATGCGCCGGTGAACTGCTCCACTGCGACTGGTACGCCGAAATAGTCACTCAATAGCCGCTTCAGGCCTGCGGCACTGCGCGGGCGATGCGCAAGCAGCCCGGAGTAGTCGAGAAGAGCGCGATCGGGAACGGCGAGCCTCCGCCGCGATGCCGATTCCAGGTCGCGACCCAGTCCGAAGAAGGCGAAGAGGTGATTTGCTGCAAGGCCTTTCTCGGGCGACTCCGGCGTAAGTTCGGGATGGTGCATTTCATGTACGCGGTACATGAGCAGAACGAGCCGATGGTTGAAGATGTCGAGAAAATCTCGAAGGGCGCTTTTACTTTGCCGGAGCAACTCGTCGGTATATACCGGTGGGAGCGGGCCGTGCGCACCGGCGAGACCCAGAAAATTTACCAGCAGTTCTGGAAAGACTCCTTCGCCTACTGGAGGCGAGAGTTTGCTGAGATCGCTGCCGGGAAATTCAAACCCCATGCTGGAACGGAAGCGCACCGGCAGGGAGTCGTGCCGAATGGGCCTTTTGTTGTCGAGGTTGAGAATCGACAGGACACGGACCGCCTGGTAGAAGCTGAAAAGGGTTGCATCGGTATAGAGGCGGTCGCGTGCCGAGGCTCCCGATCCCCAGCGCAGATCGGCCGCCTCGCTCGAAGGAACGTCGCTGCTTTCCGCCAGCGCCTCAGTGGTCACACTATCTCCTGCGCGCTGGCCATCGGTGCCCACCGTTTCCATTCGCCGTCGATGGTACTGCGTTTCGCGACGATCTGGGTGAAGGTATTGACCGAGGAGTAGAGTCCGAGAAAGTGACGGAGGACCGAGGCGAGCAGCAGCGCGCTACTGCCTTTGTAGCGCATGGTGTCGAAGACAAAACTGATCTCGGTCCCGCGGCGGAAGCCGCGCCAGGCTTCAGGGCCGAAACGACGGAGTACCTTGCGGGTCTGCATTTCGCAAATGCCGTCGATCTCCTGCTGAGCGTAGCTGTGGTCACTGAAGGAGTAGAGACGAAGAATTTCACTCAACGCGTTTAGACCCTGGCCGTCGCTGGTCAGTGATGCCGAATTCAGCGAGAGACTCGAAACCAGCCGCCAAAGCGAAGGGCCACCAAGCGGAGGATACGCGGGCACCGTGGGTTTCGTGACGCATGTGATTCGCAGCACCGGACTTGTGCCCTCGATGTTGAGTTCCGCACGGTCGGGCAATTGGCTGGCCAGCCATCGATTGGTGCAAAGCAGGTTGGCGAAGACGGTCTGATCGGAGGGCATCGCCGGGTTGAAGGCGAGGTCGACAAAAGACAGATACATATCGGTGCCGTGAAGGTCTTCGCGGTCGGCGCGCACTCTGCGTCCGAGCCAGAACGCTTGCGGTCTTTCGCCCGAAAACGAGTGGCGGAAGGAGTAAAA
>CAILBQ010000526.1 GCA_903832475.1 uncultured Acidobacteriota bacterium
ACATTGAGAGTCTTTTCCGACAGCCGATCCCGACAGCTTCTTCCTGACAGTTTCGGAAGACTACCGAGTGCTCCAGTGGGTCGGACGCCGGACGAGACGGAGAGATCGTATGAGCGGCCAAATCCGAATTCTTGTCGCAGATGATCACCCTCTTATGCGGTCGGGGATTGCGGCTGAGATCAACGCCGAACCAGACATGTCAGTGGTCGCTTCCGCAGGGGACGGAGAAGAAGCTCTCAGCTTGTTCCGCCTGCATCGCCCGGACATAGCTCTTATTGACCTTCGTATGCCCAGAATGAATGGTTTAGACCTGATTTCAGCCATCCGCACGGATTTTCCGGCGGCTCGCATCATCATTCTCACGACAGCGTCTGGCGACGTCCACGCTATCCGGGCCTTTCGTTTGGGTGCCTCTGGCTATCTGCTCAAGCACATGCTCCGGGGCGATTTGATCACCACTATTCGAGAGATTCACGCAGGAAAACGCAGGGTTCCTAATGAGGTTGCTCAACTGCTAGCCCAGCATGCGATGGAAGAGCAGATGACTCCGCGCGAGATTGATGTATTGAGCAAGGTTGCGCTAGGCAGATCGAACAAGATCATTGGACACGAACTGTCGATCTCGGAGCACACCGTCAAGGCCCACCTCAAAGCGATTCTCTCAAAACTTGGGGCTAGTGACCGAACCCACGCAGTCACAATAGCTACGCGACGGGGCTTTTTGGACTAGGACTATTAATTAATTTGACTTAGGCAATACCGATGGAAACTGGGCCCGTGGCCGGACTCGGCAACGCATATTGCCTCCGAGCGCAGCTGGATGAGACAGAGACGGAACTGGCTTGCGGCGAGCCTCAAAAAACTCTCAACGTTCGTTCTGTCCACGACCGGGTTTCCAGAGAACGGTTGAGGAAAGCATCAGCGCAAAGACGGTGAGCAAACCCTTGGCGAACACGACGCACCCACATCAGGCCGCAGGTCGCTTACGGCCTGTGTAAACTTTGACGCCTTTTCCTGTCATCAGGTTCGCCAAGGGTACGTCACCCTATGTCTGCGGACTAAGATGGTGGAATGACCGCTCGGAGTTATCGCCTCGGGAAGACGTGCGAATGGACGAGAGCTGAGTCAGGGGTTGAGAAAGTTCCCACCTCGGCGCGACGTGAACAGCAAGAACGTGTAAGCCTTGTCGTTTGTTTCAACGGTATGCTTAACCGCATTGGAGCAAATACATGGATGCGCTCAGCCCTCACAGGCTCCACTTTGCCTTCACGATTACATATCACTACCTGTTTCCGCAGTTGACGATGGGCCTGGCGCCCAGTAAGGTGTGGCAAAGTAACCCAGGCCCACGGACGCTAGCACCATGGTTCCGGCGAGTAGATGAACTGCGCGTTGAACGGTCATTTTGTTCTCCTTTGCCTCAGTTTGCTACGGTGAGATTGTGGGTGGTATGAGGGACATGGTGTAGCTCGGATCGATGCTCGACCATGTAGTACAGGACGGGGACAGCGAGTCGCGACAGAACCGTGGATGCTACTTCGCCAGCGATCAGCGAGAGTGCGAGCCCTTGGAAGATGGGATCGGATAGGATGACGCTGGCACCGACTACGACTGCAGCCGCAGTCAGCAACATGGGCCGGAACCGGACCGCGCCGGCATCGATAACGGCTTCCGCCAAAGGCATCCCCTGTTTGCGTCGTAGGTCGATGAAGTCGACGAGGATGATAGAGTTGCGGACGATGATTCCAGCTCCATATGAAGCCAATCATCGACGTTGCGGTGAAGAAGGCCCCGAGCATCGCATGGGCGGGAAGGATGCCGACAAGCGTGAGCGGAATTGGCGCCATGATGACCAGCGGCACGATGAATGAGCGGAACCATCCGACGACGAGCACGTAGATGAGCACCAGCACCACGGCAAAGGCGAGGCCGAGATCGCGGAAGACCTCCAGCGTGATCTGCCACTCACCGTCCCACTTCATGGAGTAGTGATCGGTTGAGGATGGCCCCTCCGAGTTGTAGCGGGTGAGCGTATATCCTGCGGGTAGCGTCAGTTGATCGAGGGCTTCGTTCATCTTGAATATCGAGTACACGGGGCTCTCTTCGGCTCCCGCCACATCACCCGTGACGTAGACGACCCGTTTCATATCCTTGTGATAGATGCTTGGCTGAAGGGTATTTTGCTGCAGGCGCGTGAGTTCTCTGAGCGAGACGGGAACGCCGTCAGACCCAGTGAGTTTGATGTCCTGGAGTTGATCAATCGAGGAGCGTTGATCGCGTTGCATCTGGACTCGAACCGGGATGTTTTCGCGTGCAGTGTCGTCGTGGAGCAGGCCGGCGGTATCACCGGATTCAGCCAACTGCAACGCCTTCGCGACGTCGGAGACGTCGATCCTATGGAGTGCTGCCTTCGCACCGTCGACCGAAAAGACGACTCGCGCTTGCGGGTCTTCGACATACCAATCCGCATCAACGACTCCCGGTGTTTGCTGGAAGATTAGCTTGATCTTCTGCGCCACATCGAGCTGTCCCGCCATGTCCGGGCCGTAGACTTCGGCGACGAGGGTTTGTAAGACAGGCGGTCCTGGTGGCACCTCGCTTACCTTGATGCGAGCGCCGTAGGGCAGAGCGAGCTTCACCAACGCGGGGCGCACGCGCTTGGCGATCTCGTGGCTTTGGACGCTGCGCTGCCTGATCGGCAGCAGGTTGACCTGAATATCAGCCTGATTGGGCTGATGGCGCATGTAGTAGTGGCGCACGAGGCCATTGAAATTGAACGGCGAGGCAGTCCCAGCATAGGCGTCGACCGCGGTGACTTCCGGCAGCGACTGGGTGACGATGGCGGCGTCGGCCAGAGCGCGCTGGGTGGCCTCCAGCGAGGTCCCCTCCGGCATGTTCAGCACCACCTGGAGCTCCGATTTGTTGTCGAACGGCAGCAGTTTCACCGTCACGGTCTTGGTGGCGAACATGGCGCAGGCCACGAGGGTGGCCAGGCCCACCCCGATCAGGAAGGTCCAGGCGCTCTTGCGCGTTGCGATGACGTGGCCGGCGACGCGGCGATAGAGCCGGCCTAGCGGGCCCTCGTCATGGGCCTGCGCGGCGTGCCCAGCGGTGAGGGTCTTGCGGGCGAAGCGCACCATCAGCCAGGGCGCGATGACCACGGCGACGAAGAACGAGAACACCATGGCCGCGGAAGCGTTGACCGGGATCGGCGCCATGTAGGGGCCCATGAGGCCCGAGACGAACAGCATCGGCAGCAGGGCCGAGACCACGGTCAGGGTCGCGACGACGGTCGGGTTACCGACCTCGGCCACCGCCTCGACCGCGGCGTCCACCTGGCTTCGTCCGTCGTTCATCGCCCAATGCCGGGCGATGTTCTCGATCATGACGATGGCGTCGTCGACGAGGATGCCGATCGAGAAGATCAGGGCGAACAGGCTGACCCGGTTGATCGTGTAGCCCATCAGGTTGGAGGCGAAGAGGGTGAGCAGGATTGTCGTGGGGATGACCACGGCTGTGACCGCTGCCTCGCGCCAGCCGATGGCGAAGCCGATCAGGACCACGATCGAAACTGTCGCCAAGGCCAGATGCTGCAGCAGCTCATTGGCCTTGTCGTTGGCGCTGGCCCCATAGTCGCGGGTGACCGCGACATCGAGGCTGTCCGGTAGCAGCGAGCCCTTCAGCGCGTCGACCCGCGCCAGGACGGCGCTGGAGACCACGACCGCGTTGGCGCCCTTGCGCTTGGCGATAGCGAGGCTGACGGCGGGGGCTTTGGTCCAGGCTTGGCCGGCGCGGGCGTAACGCCAGGCGCGCGCCTGATCCTCGCGGGGCGCCTCGATGACATTGGCGACGTCGCGAACATAGACCACTTCGCCCTTGGCCGAGGGCAGGGCGAGCATGCCGATTTCGGACGGGCTGGTCAGAGTGCGGCCGGCGGTCACTGCGATGGCCTGACCGTCATTGCGCACCATGCCGGCGGGGAAGGCGCGATTGGCCTGGCGAACAGCATCCATGAG
>CAILBQ010000527.1 GCA_903832475.1 uncultured Acidobacteriota bacterium
ACCGCTGCGAACCCGCCCGACCGCGTCCAGCTCTTTATCCCGGGTTGCAGCCAAGCCGACGCATCCTGCGACTGGGACGCCTTTGATGCCACGCTCCGTCATGCGATGGATATTGCCAGATAGCAAACATTGAAGACTACGTCGATCGCGCAGTTGCTGTGCTCCGAGTCCCTCTGAAAACTACGAGGCACTGCGTTGGGGCAGGCGCTGAAGATTCTATGGAAGATATTGGAGCACCGGGCGGGAATTGAACCCGCGAATACTGGTTTTGCAGACCAGCGCGTTAGCCACTTCGCCACCGGTGCTCATCTTGCCGCACACTGCTCACTTCATACTTCGTGTCATCGCGCGGCGATCTTGATTGAACCCAACAAAAAACCCACCTCGCCAATTGCGCGGGTGGGAGCTGACCTCGATTCGCTTCGGAAGAAGCTACCTCTTCAGCACCAACTCACGCACGGCAGCGTACAACAGCGACGGAATGCCGGATTGTTTAGAGCTGAAGTCATCAATGCGATCTCATAAGAAACGAACCAGACATCAATGCTTGGCGTTTCCAATAACCGTAGACTAGAGAGAACGCCCGGAGGTGTCAAGTGGCTAACTCGGCAATCGACGCACAACCCCGCCTCGACTATTTCATCCTCGACGTCTTCACCGAGCAGCGCCTGCAAGGCAATGCGCTCGCCGTCATCCTCAATCCCGGCTCATTGACCAGCGTCCAGATGCAAGCCATTGCTCGCGAGACAAACCTGTCGGAAACTGTCTTCGTGGAACGACGCCCCGTTGAAGTCGAGCATGCTGAAGGGATACGGGCGCGCATCTTCACAACCGAAGAAGAGCTCCCCTTCGCAGGTCATCCCACCCTGGGCACAGCCAGCCTGATGAAGACGCTTGCTCCTGAGTCGGTGGTGCAAGGAAAGCTGGCCCTGGCCCTCAACGTCGGCACCGTCCCCGTCAGCTTCGAACCTCACTTGGACGAAGCACCCACCTGGCCCATTCGCGGGGAAATGACGCAGCGCGACCCGGTCTTTGGCGAAAGCCTCGACAAGGCCGAGGTCGCTGACCTCACAGGACTCTGCATCGACGACCTCGACGAAAGGCTGCCTGTTCAAATCGTGTCCACCGGGACTGCTTTCGCCATCGTTGCTCTTCGTTCGGACCAGTCCCTGGCGAAGCTCAACGTTCGTCAGGCCGAGGCCAGCGCGTATCTGCGTCCCCGTGGCGCTCGCTGGTTCTATGTTCTGGGCCCTTCGCATCAGCATGACGCCTCAAGCGCCCTCACAGAACTCAATCAACAAACGGTCATGCCCAGCCTCCCCTGGCGAGCCCGCATGCAATTCAATGGCGGTGAAGACCCAGCCACCGGTTCCGCAGCGGGCTGCGCCATCAGCTATCTCGTTCGTCATGGAGTCGTGCCGTCGGATCAGACAGTGCACCTTCGTCAAGGCATCGAAATGCATCGCCCCAGCGACCTCTTCCTGCGCGCTGCTGTCGCTCGTAATCCCGATGAATCGGCCGTCCAGCCGGCAGTCACGGACGTGCGCGTCGCGGGAAGCACTGTTCTCGTTGCATCAGGGCAGCTTTTCCTGTCGTGATACACATTCTTTCAACAGGCATTCACATACTCAAGTCGTTGGCATGATGAGACGTAGCAAAGTTACACAGAGGCTGTGCATCAAATTGCCACCCATATTCGCCTCACCTTCCCTGTTGCGCCTCCTGCCCGATCCCCTTAATCTCGGGAAGCGTTGCAGGAGACAAGCAGCTTGCTCAGCTCTTTCCTGCTCACAAAGTTCTTCGAAAATAGCAACTGAAAAGTAGTAGTCAGTGCCTTTCTCAGCCGCTTTCCTGGCCGCGCACCTTGGGCTACCTTGCCCTCCTTTCTTCTGAAGGGATTCGAAGGCAATGCCTGGTCTCGACCGCGAAACGAAGTGAACGGGCTGAACCCGCTTTCCGGTACACGTAGGTGCACGACCGTTCACGCTTGTTCAGGTCAACGAGATTTCGCCATAGGCGCAGACGCAGACTCATGCCTGCAGAAATGCGATGCCTCCTTCACACTCGACGCAACGCTGATAGGTTGTGCAAAAAATCTAGAGCCTGGCTTCGCTTCACATGCCGAACCGTCAGGCCAGTCACAAGCTTGCACCATTTGCCTCAAAGGAGTTCATCCAGCCATATGCGCCCCAAGAAAACGATCCTCTGCGTCGACGACAACGAGCAAACCCTTTCCGTTCGCAAATTTCTCCTTGAAACACGCGGCTACCGCGTATACACCGCTACCAACGGCAACGACGCCATCAACGTCTTTTCATCCACTTCGATCGACCTCGTGCTGACGGACCTGGGTCTGCCTCAGATGGATGGAAACGCCCTCATCGGACATCTGAAAGAGATCTCTCCCGAGGTCCCCATGATTCTCACCAGCGAAACCGTCCGCGCCGGGGAACGCAATCATCGTGCCGACGCCTTTCTGGCGAAAGGCACTTGCACTCCCGCCGAACTCATCGAGCGCATCCGCATCATGAGTGCCCGCAAGCGCGGCCCACGCAAGGCCACGCACAACCACCCTGCGCACGACACACTCGTTGCCAAAGCCTCGTGACCGGTCAAGATTGAACGGCGCGCTTTCTTGACGCGCTGCATCCTGTCGATTGGGTGGCTTGCATCCTAAAGACCTTCTCTCAACAGCGCGGCGCGACAGATCACCTCTTGATTGCGCATGCAAGCACCGCACGAGGAACCCACGTTGGGCCTGGATACCATCTATAACCACGTCGCGTTGGTACTCCAGGCTGCCGTCCTGGTGCTGGCGGCGCTCTTCCCGATTGTGAATCCAATCGGCAGTGCCGCTGTCTACCTCGCCATGGTGGAGTCTATTGACGCCGACCTCCAGCGCAAGCTCGTCAATCGCATCACCGTCTATAGTTTCTTCCTGCTATTCGTCTCGATGCTCTGCGGCGGCAAGGTGCTCTCGTTCTTCGGCATCTCGCTGTATTCCGTGCAGATCGGCGGCGGAATCATCGTCGCCTTGAATGGCTGGAGCCTGCTCACCAAAGACGCACAGAAAGATCGCGCCGCGACGCCTAACCCGGAAGAAGTTTTGAACCAGGCCTTCTACCCATACACCTTGCCCATTACCGTCGGCCCAGGTTCAATCTCCGTCGCCGTAGCGCTCGGCGCCCATCTGCCTACACAACTGCACGTGCGCTCATTCGTGTCGCCGGATATCCTCGCCGCATCCATCCTGGGCACCACAGTGCTCTGCATCATCGTCTATATCTGCTACCGCTGGGCTCGCGCCGCCGCACTCCTGCTCGGCAAGTCAGGCACCACGGTCCTGATGCGGCTTTCCTCCTTCATCTCGTTCTGCATCGGAATTCAGATCCTCACCAGCGGCATACGCAGCTACATTCAAAGCCTTCAATGAACTTTTGGCTCATTCCTGCGCAATGGGTACCTTCGTGCCTTGATGAAATATCAACTTCCACTCCTCGCCTTCGTTCACCCACAGCGAACTTCGCAGCGAGATTCCCGATGTGCCCACTGTGCGATAAGTCACCAGCGCCAGCTCGACGGCGGCCAGGCAAACTGTGAACTCATCCACAACCGGCGGCACATACGGTGGCTCTCCGGCTAAGAGATCCAGAATCGCCTCCCGGCTCCACACCGTCCCGGAGGAACCGAATTCGCGAAAGTCAGGATGCAGCAGCCCCGACAATCGTTCCCGATCCCTGCGAAAATCCCCGTCCATGAGGCGCTTTTCCAGATCGTAAAGATGCACCCGCAAAGTCGCATCCGCCGGCTTCATTGCCCGTCGCTCACCGGCGGTTTCAAGTATTGCTCAAACTGCGCCAGAATGCGGTTATAAAGATGCGGCCGCACCTCGGTGCCCGCAATCGAATGCGTCTTGCGCGGATAGATCTGCAAATCGTAGGGAACGTTGTTCACCGTCAATTGCTGCACAAATTGCACCGTGTTTTGAAAATGCACATTGTCATCTCCCGTGCCATGAACCAGCAACAGATGCCCATGCAGCTTTGCCGCCGATGTCACCACCGAAAAGTCCTTGTAACCCGTGACAAACTCCGCCGGCTCGCTCATATACCGCTCGGTGTAAATCGAATCGTAGTTATGCCAGTCTGTTACCGGCGCCACAGCAACACCTGCACGGAATCGGTCGCTATGCGTCAACGCATACAACGTGAACGTCCCACCCCAGCTCCATCCCCACCATCCCTGTCGCTTGGCATCGAGTTGCGGATACTTGGCCAGCACCGCATCGGCCACTGTCAGCTGATCCTCCAGTTGCACCGGACCGAAATTGTGGTAAGCGGCCTGCGCAAACGCCTGCCCTCGTCGACCTGTTCCGCGATTATCCGTGTGCAATACCGCAAATCCATGTTGCGCCAATAGCTCATCGAAGAGAAACCCATCCCCGCCCCATCGGTTCTCGACCGTCATCGGCCCCGGGCCGCCATAAGGATTCAAGATCAGAGGCACACTCGCGCGATCAGTCTTACCCTCGGGCAACAGCAGCGTCGCATACAACGTTGTGCCGTCGCTAGCCTTCACCTCCATCTGCTCCGGAGTATGAAAGTGATACGCATCGAAGGCATGCGTTGACCAGAACAGATGGCAGTCGCCGCCCACCCGGCACAAACTCACCGTCGTCGGCGTAGTCCGGTTGGAGTAGCGCTCGACAAAGGAGGTCCCCGTCGGAGCGAAGTTGCCCGCATGTACGCCTGGCGTGCTCGTCAACGCCTTGCGCTCTCCCTTGAGGTCCACCTGCCAGAGTTGCTCTTCGGTAGGATTGCCCTCGTTCGATGAATAGAAAATTTTGCCGTCCCGGTGGCTCACTTCGGCCACTTCATCCACATCGAAGTCGCCTTTGGTCAACTGGCGTTCCAGCTTCACCGTCCCGCCCATGGGATCCTTCCCGTCATAGCTGTAGAGATAAAGGTGCGTGTGTCCATCTCTCCAACTCGTCAGAATGATCTCGCCGTCGCCCACCGAAACATCATATTTTTCGTCAAAAAACTTTTCGTCTGTTTCTTCGAAGACAAGCTTTGCCTGACCCGTCGTCGCGTCCGCAAAGTAAACTGACTTGTGCTTGTGGTCCCTGGTCAGTGCTTCCACCCACACTGTCTTTCGATCGACCCATCCAAACCGCGGAATATAATCGTCGCCGGCCTTGATCGGCACCTTGATCCACACTGTCTTGCCACCATTGGCTCCGGCCACGCCCACACGCACCTCTGGATTCGCATCGCCCGGCTGCGGATATCGCTGCTTGTCGACCGTCGGATGGACTGGTATCCAGTCGGTGATCGGATACTCCGGCACATGATTTTCATCCATCTGCAGATAGGCCAGTCGCGTTGAATCCGGCGACCAGAAGTAGTTGCTGCGCACATCCAGCTCTTCTTCGTAAACCCAGTCCACCTCCCCATTCAACACGCCCGGAGTATTCGCTGGAGCGACGTTCACAGCAGGCGTTCCGGCTTCGCGCAAGTGAATCACGGAAAGACCATGTTCCTTGACGAATGACAGGTTCTTGCCATCCGGCGAAAACTTCGGGTCGTCGCCGGAAGCCGCACCGCTGAAACCAATCGAAAGCCCGGTGCCATTGTGCAGGTCATACAGCCAGAGGCGCCCGTTACTGTCAAACAGCAGATGCGCAGAATCAGGAGCCCACAGATAGCTGGCCATGCCGTATCGCGCGCGATGGTCCCGATCCTTTTCGTCCGCGGTTTCACCTGTCAGGGCGCTCAGTTTCGCCCGGCTCACCAGGATGTGCGACTTGCCGCTTACAGGATCCAGATCGATCAGTTCCCCACCGTCCAGATACGTGAGATGGCTACCATCCGGCGACCACGTCAACCCTTGAGGAGCTCCGCCGCCAATCGGCCCGTGCGCAAAGATCGCCTCCACCGTCAGCGGTTTCGCTCCCGGCGATGCTTCGGATTGTCCGTGAGCTACCGACCCACTCAGAATGCCGCCGGCAAGAACCAGCAATGCAATCATCCCGCTACGACAGGAAGAAATCTTCAAAGGTAAACCTCAGCACTAAATTGGTATGGATAGAAACCGGCCCAACCGAAGAGAAGCCGCCGCTACGACGAAGTGTAACGCACCAAAGGTCAAAGGCTTGATTCGTTTCGCTTCCGCGTCAGTGCCCGCCCCCGCCGCGGCCGCCTTTCACCTTGCCCATCAGGAACACCATGGGAATCATGATCCCCATCGCAATGGCAAAGCACAGGATCACATCAATGTAGGAAAGCATGGTGGCATGCATCACCAGCTGCCGCATCGCCGTCCCCTGCGCCATCCCGCGCCCTTGCGTGAAGGAATATGCCGTTCCCGTCTTGTCATGCAGATACCGGCCCATAGTGGCCATTTCGTTCTGCAGGCCAGGCGTCGTCGCCGTCAAATGATCTCCCAGCCGCGACTGGTGATACTGCGCGCGCCGCGCCAGCATCGTCACCAGGAATGCCGTCCCCACGCTACCGCCGATGTTTCTCGCCAGGTTGGTCAGTCCGCTCACATCGTTGTTCTTGCCCGGCGGAATGCCCGCATACGAGATAGTGCTGATCGGCACAAACAGAAACGCCAAACCCGAGGCCTGAAACACCCTTAGCATCGCGATGTAGCCATAGCTCACTTCCAGGTTGATGCGCATCATGCAAAACAGCGCTACCGAGCATGAGAAAAATCCATACGCCACCAATATCCGCGCATCCACCTTGGACACCAGGAACCCCACCAGCGGCATCAGCAGCAGGATCCCAAAGCCACCGGGACTGATCACCAGTCCCGCCTGCTCCGCCGTATACCCGAGCATCGACTGCACAAATTGCGGGATCAACACCGTCGAGCCAAACAGGCAGAATCCCAGCACAAACATCAGTGAAAACGACACCGCGAAATTTCGCCGCTTGAACAGCGTCAGATCCAGGATGGGCTTACGACCCAGCCGGATCTGTCTCAGCTCCCAGAACACCATGGTGGTCAAGGACGCAATACACAGGACAATGAAGAAGGTAATCAGCCGCGAGCCAAACCAGTCATCCTCCTGTCCCTTGTCCAGAAAAAACTCCAGCGAACCAAAGCCCAGCGCCAACAGCACAAACCCCACATAATCCAGGTTCAGCCCGCGCTTTTGCATCTCCTTCACTTCTTTCACAATGTGCGGAGGATCTTCCACGATGCGATTGGTCAGGAAAAGCGAAAAAATCGAAATGGGCACATTGATAAAGAAAATCCATCGCCAGTCGAAATTGTCCGTGATATACCCGCCCAGCGTCGGTCCGATCGCTGGTGCGCACACCACCGCAATGCCGTAAATCGCGAATGCCTTGCCTCGATCCTTAGGCTCGAACGTATCCGCTAGGATCGCCTGCTCGCTCGGCGCCAGCCCACCCCCGCCCGCCCCCTGCAGAATGCGAAAGAAGATCAGCAGCGGCAGCGAAGGCGCCAGCCCGCACAACGCCGAACTTACCCCAAAAAGCAGCACGCAGATCATGTAAAACCGCTTGCGGCCGATGAACGTCGTCAGATACGCCGAGGCCGGCAGGATGACCGCATTGGCCACCAGGTAACTGGTCAGCACCCACGTCGCTTCGTCCGCTGAAGCCCCCAGTCCACCCGCAATGTGCGGCAGCGCCACGTTCGCAATCGAGGTGTCCAGCACCTCCATAAACGTGGCCAGCGTCACCGTCAGCGCCACCACCCAGCGGTTCGCGCGTGGCTTCCAAACAGTGGTCGCACCGGCAGCGGCCCGCATCGGCATGGGAGAGGTCTGGGTAGCTGCGCTCATGGGAGAACACCAGTATAGAGATCCGCAACCGCGCGGTCGACGGAATCTGCGCCTCAACTCAGCAGAATACGAAGCCGTTTTTATCGGATGAACCAGCGGGGCACATATCCGGCTCGCCCGCGTCCCTTGGTCGTGCTTTCACAAGGCCCAGGCTACCCTGCGAGCGCTCGTTCCGCGGTTTTGTTACACTTTGGCTCACTCATGAATGAAATCACCAAGGAAACGAAACAACTCGTCCGTCTTCAGGCCGTCGAATTAGAGCGTGCCCGCCTCACCGCCGCTCTCAAAGCGCTTCCGGCGGAAGTTGCAGCTGCTGACACCCAACTCAAGGCGGCTCAAAAGCGCGTGGCCGATACCGAAGCCGCCCTCAAGCGCGAAGAACTCCTCCGTTCCAGCCATGAACTCGACATCGCCGGCCACAAGGCCAAGGCCGCCCGCTTCCGCGCCCAGATGGATACCGCCAAAAACGCCGCCCAGGCCTCCGCGCTCGAGCACGAGATCAACTTCGCCGAAACCGAGATCAGTCGCCTGGAAGACAGCGAACTCGCCAGCATGGAAAAGACCGAGCATCTCGAAGCCGAACGCGCGAAAGCTCAGGAACTCGCTGCAAAGCTGACCGAAACCGTCGCCCTTATCCGCGCCCGCGTCGGCGAACAAGATCTCGAATACCGCGAAGCCCTCGCCGCCCTGAAAGCCGAGCGCGAAACCTTGCGTGAGCAAGTCGCAGCTTTCGACGATGGCGCTCGCCTCCGACACTTCGACCGTATCGCCGGCGCCAAAGGTACCGGTCTCGCGCGCGCCGCCGGTCAACAATGTTCCGGCTGCCGCATGGGGATTCGTCCCCAAGTATGGAATCAGCTCCGCGACGGGGTCATCGCCCCCTGCGAATCCTGCAGCCGCATCCTCTATTACGATCCCGCCATGGAACAGGCTCCCGCCAAAACTGCGCGCAGCGTCTCTCACGAACTGCCCGGCCCCGTCGAACGCAAACAGGCTGGAGTCTAGCCTTGCTCCGCATCTGCGTCGACATGGATGAAGTTCTGGCCGATACCCTCAGCGAACATCTGCGCCGCTATAACGCCGCCTTCGACGAGAACATCGCGACCGACGATCTCTACGGCAAAGGTCTCTGGGAGGTCGTCGCCACGGACCGCCAGAAAGACCTACGCGCCATCCTCGACGCCGAAGACTTTTTCGCCGACCTCCCGCTTATGCCCGGCTGCCAGGAAGTGATGCGCGATCTCGCCACGCGCTTCGACGTCTTCATTGCCACCCAGGCCATGTCGGTCCCCAATTCTTTCGGACCCAAGTACCGATGGCTGCAGCGCCACTTCCCCTTTCTTTCGCCCAGCCGCTACGTCTTCTGCGGAGACAAGAGCATCCTCCGCGCCGACTACCTGATCGACGATCTCCCCCGCAATCTCCTTCATTTTGAAGGCCAAGGGATTCTCTACTCCGCTCCCCACAATCGAGCCGGGCAGTGGTCGGAATTCGTGCGCGTCGAGAATTGGCAGGACGTCGAAGCCTACTTCGCCGGCCTCGGCGAATAATTCCCAACTGTCTCCCTTCAAAACAAAAAGGCCGGAACTCGCGTCCCGGCCTTCCTTCTGACTGTCGCTTCCCTACCGCGGACCAAACCCGCTCGTCGAACTGCCCGGCGCGGCATTCGAACCCGGCACCACCACCCCAGGACGCATCGCATTCCCAGCGATCGTCCGGCCCGGCAGCGCCGGCGAAGACGACGACTGCAGAGGCCGCATCTGCATGGAAGGCTGCATCGGCGCCTGCTGATGCATGGTTACAATCAGCGCTACAGCCGGCGATTTCCCCGCGCAGAGGTAAGCATGAGGAGTGCTCGCGTCAAAATACACCGCGTCCCCCATTTCCATCTGCGAAACCTGGTCGCCATGCCGGATTTCCAGCTCTCCTTGCAGCACATACAAAAACTCGTAACCCGGATGCACATGAGGCCGAATATCCTGCGTCTTCTTCAGCGGCACAAATTCCGCGAAATACGGGTCCATGAGCCGGTCTGGAACCATGTACCCCAGGCTCTCAAAGAAATAGGTCGGGTCGTCCACCCCCGTCTGCGGTAATCGGACACGCTCCTTACGCCGATGTACCCGGAACAACGACTGCGGTTCGGTCTCGAAGAAGTAGGACAGATCCTTCGAAAAAACCATGGCAATGCGTGCTAGGTTGCGCAGCGTGGGCACCACGCGGCCTGTTTCCAATTGGGAAAGGAAGCTGGCTGACAGACCGGTATGCCGGCCAAGTTCGACCAGCCCCATTGATTTTTTTAGCCGCAATCGTTTGATCCGACTGCCAATATGCTTTTCGGCGATGAACTGCTCTGCCGTTTCCGAATCAATCTCGGCGGTTACGGGAGTCTCTTTGAGAGCTGCTGCGGATTCTTTGGCCACGGGAAATCC
>CAILBQ010000528.1 GCA_903832475.1 uncultured Acidobacteriota bacterium
CGTGGGCAGCCCTGTGACAGCCTGCGAGGTTGCGGTGATCGCCGCAGTGTTCGAGAAGATGTTGGACGAGCCGACACCGGTGGTGCCCACATACACCCAGTAATTCGTTGCGCCGGAGACCGCTGACCAGCTAAAGGTCGCGCTGGTGCCGGAAAGAGTGCTCCCCGGCGTCGGCGAAGAGATCTTGGCCTCAGGAATGTCATATCCATCGGTGTTGAGGATGGTGATTTCCGATTGGCCGTCATTCACGATGGTGAGTCCGGCATCTTCGCCCGGGCAGCCTTCCGCGTCCTGAACGGCCTGGTTGGTTCCGCAATCGGGAGAGCTGGAGATGTAATCCGCGAAGTCGTCGCCATTCGCCAATGTGTTGTAGACCTTGGGAGAGCCGCCATCGCCGCCTACGCCGTAGTCGACGCCTCCATCAAACGAGTAGTACTGTCCGGCCGTTGTGCTTGGCGCGGTGTTGAGGGCCAGCTTTCCCGGGCTCGAATAGCGCAGCAGGTCGACCGCGGAGGGTATGCCGTTGCTTCCGGTTACTGGTCCGTCGCAATCGTCGCTCAGTCCGGACGAACCCTGCGTCGAAATGCACGAGGACGTGCCCAGAACCTCGTCCGTCTCATGTTGCACAACGGCGTAATAATCGTACTGGTTGGCTCCTTCGGTTCCGCCCTGATCGTCGTAGTACAGGCTGAATCCCTCGCTCGCCTGCGTCGCGGCATCCGCGACAGTGATGATCTCGTTGTAGCAGCCGGAAGTGTATGGTGTGCACGGCGCTGTCTCTGCAACGTTGATGCCGAGCAATCCTGTAAAGCCGAGATTCGTGCCCAGGGCTACTGTGATTCCCATCCAGTTCTGCGTGCCGTAGGCCGGCGTCGCGTACTTGTTGATCGAGGCCAGCGCCGAGGCCTGGATAGAACTCTTGACCGCCTTGTTGGTCAAAGCGGTGACGTAAGGCGCATAGTGCACGACATTGATATATCCGTCGCTCTCGCCAAGGCCAGTCTTGCCGAACTTGATGTAGATGTTGGCATTGGCGTTGAGGAAGATGCTGTTGTAGTAGCCGGCGACCGTCGTATTGAGGTAGTTGCAGGTGGAGGCAGGCACGGTCGAGTCGCAGGTATAAACGATTCCGGTGCCGGTTTTCACCGATTCAGGATGGGCACCCGTCGCGATGCGCAGCTTGGGCTTTGACAGCAGCTTGCTGGGATCGGCGGGGTTGCGGGAAGGCAGCATCAAGTGGCGCCGCAACACGGGAGGCGCCGCGACTGCGTAAAAGTCCTGGTCGTTGACCGGTTCCACCACGCGAGAGGGAGCCCCCGTTGCCTCGGCCCGGTCCTGCGCCGAGTTAGCCGATTGAGCAGTTGCAGGAATCTGCGCGCAGATTCCCAGGATCAGGCAAGCGACGAATTTCGCCACGTTCTCATTTCGCATTTCGGTTTCCTCTCGTTACGGTGGCAAAATCGTCGATTTCAGCAACCGTCATTGGGACTGGAATTTCAATTACCGCTCGGCCCTTGCGGGAACGATTCCGAACGACCCTGCCTTGCACGACAAACGCTACCGGGGAGATCGATCCATACCAGGCGGCGGACGCTTCGTCCAGCGCCGCTTCCTCGTCCAAACCAGAGTGCAGCCAGGGGAGTGGAAATCCGCAGCAGGAAAGTTCGTCTGATGGATGCCGCGTAACAGAGTTAGAAAAGCCCTCATCCCATCCTCCGGAAATTTGAGGCCGGCAGACACAGTGCTTACCGGTCGTCCGCCTTCACAAGAAAGCAAACCCTGCCTGGAATTTCGCTGTCATCATCGCCGGGGGAAGGCGTTTCTGCTGGGTACTGCGCAAACCGGAGGAGAATCGCCTCATCCCGTTCGCGTCATCCTACCTCTGCCGTCCTGGGGGTGGATTTCGGCAGCCTCAATCCTCGTAAACCTTACAGAATCGAAAACATCGTTAGGGTGAAGAGGGTTGTGAAATTCGCATCTGCGAATCTCACAACCCTCGTTGCAGGAATCCGGAAGACTAATTCCCCGTTCCACTGAGCGCTACGCTTTGCGGAGTAGAAGCTCCGTTATCCGCAATGCTCAGCGTCGCCTTGTAAGCCGCGGCCGCCGCCGGCTTGAAGGCCACATACACCACGCAATTGGCCGCTGGC
>CAILBQ010000529.1 GCA_903832475.1 uncultured Acidobacteriota bacterium
CATCACTTCCTCAACGGAAAGATCTGCCGAACGCGATTCCAGAGTGAACAGGCAATTGGATTGATCGAAGCGGATGCGGACGTTGCGACCGTAGTGCAACTGGACGTCGCGCATTTTTTGCTGATTGTGATCCGCGAACAGAGTCACTGCATCGAAGTTGATGGTTGCCTGCATGACCGGCGAGCCGAAGCCCATGGATAAAGTCTCCCATCGGTATCCGCCCGCGGCCAACTGGGTTCCGTCGCGATCGAGAATGCGGCTCCATGGCGCATACGCAAGGACCATGGGCACGCCGTAAGTCACCGCGTTGAACTCAAGGAAAGAGCCGCCCGGCGTAAGGCTGGGAATGACAAAAAAGTCCGCTCCAGCATCGATCTGAGGGGTGAAGACCTGGTGCGGATAGTAAACGTCAATGCAGATCGCGCCGCCGATGATTAGCCCTTCCCATCGCACCGGAGCAGGCGTTCCGGGCTGGATTCCACAGTCCCTCTCGCCCGGCGCCAGAACGAGCTTCTGATAGTAGCCAAGCGAAGAGCCGTCGCTTGCAATTATGTAAAAGCGATTGAACAGAGCCTGGTTGTGGCGCACTAAGAGCGGCAGCACCAGCGAAATCTTACATCGCGCGGCCGTTTCGCAAAGAGCGGCTGTCGCTAGTTCCCAGTCGTCGAGCGCAAGGTCATCCAGAGGAGTTGATGCACTGGATCGATGATAGAGGTTGATCGTCTCAGGAAAGACGGCAAGCTGCACTCCCTGGGCGGAAGCAAACTCGAGCCACCTGGCTGCGTCTGCGAGTGTCGCCTGGAGATCCTTATATCCACCGTTCTGGAGCGCGATGGTGGCGATTGTCTTTTCATTCACGGTAGACCGTCTCCGAGCCAGGATGTTGCTGCGACTACAAGTTTAAGGAGAACCGGGCCGTTTGGGACAGCCGTCGAAAGCGCGCCCTCAAACGACCGTGATGAATGCTGCTTAGGCCAGCCACCGATCCAGGTGTTCAGCGACGAACTCGTCGTCATTCAAAAGCGGGTACGAGGAGTAGACGCGGTCGATCTCGTCCAATTGCCCTTCGGAGAGAGCTTCTGCCGGATCCAGGCACCAGCGGCCTGCAAGCAGTCCCTGTCTGCGCAGTACTTCATGGATCCCGGGAATGCAGCCACGGAATTGGTGCCGGGCATCGAAGATGGCCGCATTGGCGTCAGTGATCTCTCCACCGCGGGCGAGAACCACGTCGAGGCGGGCTCCGTTGTGTTTGACATCGTGCACCGACGACAGCAGTTCCACAGCCCGTCGAGTCCACACTGCCCACTGGCCCAGCAGACCGCCGACGAAATGCGCGGTGCGTTCACCGAAGCGGAATTCGGTGAGAAGGTCAGCCACGATGTTGTCATCGTTGCCCGTGTACAGGGCGATCTCAGAGCCACGTCCACTGTGGGCAACCGCACGCAGCACCTCCATCGTCTGGTACCTGTCGAAGGAAGCGACCTTGATGGCAACGACCGACTCTATCTCAACGAAGCTCTCCCAGAAAGCGGCATTGAGCGGACGACCACCGACAGCGGGCTGTAAATAAAAGCCAATGAGAGGGATTGTCTCCCCAACCGCACGACAATGCTCGATGAGAGCTTCGTTCGACGCATCGGACAGCGCAGCCAGGCTGAGCAGTCCGCCGTCGTAGCCCAGCCGGCGCAGCGTCGCGGCTTCGAGGCAGGCTGTTTGTGTATCGCCGCAGATTCCTCCGATCTTGGCGAGCACTTTGCCCGTGCGTTTTTCAAATGCATGTACTTCTTCCAGGGCCAGTTCAAGTACCGGCTCAAAGAGGCCTACATTCGCATCGCGGATCGAAAACTGCGTAGTGTGAACTCCCACTGCAACTCCACCACTTCCGGCGTCGCAGTAATAGCGCGTCAGCGCGCGCTGGCGTCGTTCATCCAGTTTGAGGTCTTCCGTCAAAGCAAGAGGGTGGGCGGGGATGACGAGACCCCGCTGCAGAAGTGCGCGAAACTGTTCGGCGCCGTCAAGCATTAGAACTTCCCATCCGTGACCTGAAATTTCGTAGCTTTGTTGAGACTTGAGCCGCCAGATTCTATCCAGGCGGCGACGGCTTCCATCAATTCTCCAGCCGGAACCGCTGGATATCCAAGCGCGGCATGACATGCGCTCGCATCGTTCAAGAGTGCCAATCCTTTGGATTCACCTTTCAGAGTGAGTTCTCGCTGAAATCGGCGGGCAAAGAAATTTGCAGCCCTGACGACCGGGATGGTTTCGGGTCCGGTAACGTTGAGGATGCGTGCCGGAGACTCGCACAGTTCCAAGGATCGCATCGCGTAAGAGTTCGCGTCCCCTTGCCAAAGGACGTTCACCGCCGGCACCGAAATGTCGACGGGATTCCCGTCGTACACCTGGCGTGCGATGTCGACCAAGACGCCATAGCGAAGGTCAATTGCATAATTGAGCCGGAAGATCAGACATGGCGTGTTGAACTTTTTGGAGTAGTACTCGAAAATTCTTTCCCGACCCAGGCATGACTGCGCGTACTCACCAAGAGGAGCCGGTGCATCGGACTCGACGCAACCACCCTGCTCCGGAGAAACAAACGGATAGACGTTTCCGGTCGAAAACACAACCATCCGCGAACCGCGAAAGTGCTGGGCCACCTGTGCTGGAACAATCGTATTCATCGCCCAGGTTAGGTCGGGATCCCCAGCGGAGCCGAACTTCCGTCCGGCGAGGAAAAGTACATTTTCGACCTGCGGCAGGGCACTGATACTCTCGGGATCAAGCAGGTCGCAGGCGATCGTTTCCACGCCCGATTCTGTGAGTTCTCTCTGTGCCGCTGAAGACTGAAATCTGGAAACAGCGATGACTCGTGATTTGCTGCCGGCTTCATGCAACGCCCGCTGCAGCCTCTGAGCGAGCGTGGGCCCCATCTTTCCTCCGGCACCAAGGATCATTGTGTCGCCAAGCAGCCGGCCTGCGAAGGCCACATCGGCCCCACTCGGTTCGGTCAACAAGCGATTCAGCTGATCTTCTGTGTCGATTCGAATCATGGGATGAAAAGGCCTGCACCCTGAATGGCGAAGAGAATGAACGCTATCGCGTCGGTTGGTAGTGTCGTTTTGTGGTTGTCAGTTTCGGAATGCGAATACGTTGTTTGAATGACGGATCAAGAATATGCTGCACTTCCGATGCTGTCAAGCCAGCGCACTCCTTTCAGCTACGCAGCCAACATGCTGCCTGCGCGACTTGCAGAAACGGGACGCTCCAGTACTCCAGAGTGTTCCACTCGATGGCCGAAGACTCTTCCAGATAGGGAGAATCATCCGGCCGCCCGATAAATCCGACCATCATCGCCTCGGGAATCTGTGGAATCCGAAAGGAATAGCCGTAGGGCTGCCGGTAGCCTATTCCGGAGAAAAGCGAGCGGTTCAGTGGATTGTGTCCGAGGCACCAGTGAAGCAACCGCTCCGCCGTCCGGCACCATTGAGGTTGTTGCAGAAGCACACCGGCCCTTGCCAGCAGATGCGCATGACTCATGAGAACTGAACTGGTTCCGTGCACGATACCCTGTGCGTTGAACGGATGCATGAAGGTGCGCACACTACGTCCGTTTCCCGCGTCGCGGAATACTTGCCGGTCGCCATGAGGCGGATCGACGTAAACACCATACGGAGTCAACGAAAATGGATTGCTGTCACAGTCGGCAAGCAGGTAGCCCTCGATGTAGCGCATGACTGCTTGGCGGGCCAATTCCGCTGTCGGTTCATCTCGAATCATCGCTCGCATCTCCCAGAAGCGAAGAAGCGTCAGGGCAGGGTCTGCAGCGAAGGCGACGGAGCGAAATCCATCCGTAGAGCCGGCTTCGAGGAAATAGCCCGACAGGCCAGTCCTGGGAGTGGCCTGCCGCTGGATTAGCGCCTGTGCGCAAGCGATGAGGGCCGGCAGGTCAGGCGACAAGTCGCCGGCTGCGAGCAACTCCAGATAGCCGCGCAATTCTGCAGCCAAGAAAAGAGTGCGGTTATCATGGCCTTGCCGCCGGCCAAAGTCAGCGGCAATGCGGGCAAGTTGCATGCATTTTTTGGCTTGCGACGCTGGAAGTTGCTTCGAAGCGCGCGCCTGGACGTGCACAAAGGCCCACTGCACCAGCGGGTTGAACGTGGTGCGAACCCTGCGCTCGTCGCCGGATTCGGGAATGTTATCTGTCCAGCGGTTGTCGCTGGCATCTGCGTAGCAGCCGGGATGATTTTCGAACCACCAGTCGTTCGCGTAAGTCAATCCGCTCGCGGGCGGCGAATCTCCACCAGCCACGTCTTCATAGACCTGGCCCGACGGGCCGATCATCCGGTGGAAATACGTGTTTCCCCAGGCTATTTCATCCAACAGGGAGTCAGGCGCAATGCCCCCACGATCGAGGTCCTCGCTAAGCCGTTCGCGGATGGTCAGCAGCGCATCCACGTGATAAAGCGTGAAGGCCAGCCACTTGCGGAAGTCACCCGCATCATGCCATCCTCCCCCCGCGGGCAGCGGAGAACCGTCCGTGTCCCGGACGCCATCGTCGAGGTGGCAAGCCTCGTGCACTCCAAACACCGCTTGACCGCAGCGCTGAGCGCGCAGAAAAGTGAGATAGCCCGACACGATCCGGTCATAGATACGATCCCGGACAGCAAAGGGCGGAGAGATCTGCCCGTCGGTTTCAATCTGGTAGCTTCCCGGTGTATCGAATTCGCTGAAGTCTGCCTGCCATAGGGTGCCCCAGCGGGTCGCAATCTTTCGCAGCTCACCCTTGTACAGAGTTTGAGTCCCGATGCCCGGAACAAGCTTTCCGCGAAGCAGATCGTACGGGGCAGGGAAGCGCGCTGAAAATCCTTTTTCCGCATGGGCATCCCGCGTCATGCGAAGACAGTTCTGGCGAAGATAGAAGGGGATCCTTTCCGGCAAGTCGGCGTGGTTCTCTGGCAGCAGGGTGAGAATTTTCGGACTCTTGGGAAGATAACCAAGGTGGCTCAGACTGAGTTGCATATCCATCTTCCAGGTGCCGGCGTTGCGCGCATGGCCGCAAACTGGCGTTTTCGTTCGGCCTTCAGGAGGTGGACCCGCGGGAAATTCCGCTGTGTCCGAGTTGCAGAGTGGCTTTTCGGGCCGCTTCTTTGACCAGGCCTGCGACGACAGTCTCGCGCTCCGGCGTAAACTCCGACAGGGGCAGGGTAATGCTGATGACTGCGGCTGGAACCTCGTCCTGGCCGACACCGGCCGCGAGGACCCAGTATCCAGGCAGCAGTTCTTCGACGTTGCGCGCATACCTCATTTTTTTTACCTGGAGGATTTCCTGTTTCATCCTCGCAGCCGAGGTAATGGTGCTGCTCGTGTACTTTTCTGTGCATTTTGCCATGATGCGGTCCACCTCTTCGGCGGTCATGCCGGCTAGGAAAATTTTGCCCGACGCAGTGGCGTTCAAGGCGCGCCGGAGGCCGACGTCGGCAAACGCGTCGGGAGCTCCAACATAGCCAACGGAGTGAATGAACAGTACGTGGTCCTGGTCCAAAACGCCAAGCTGAACGGTCCCTGGGAGCTGTCGTGCCAGCTCCTGCATCGGGAAAAAACTTGCCCGGTAGAGCGCAGAGTGACGGAGGTAGCCCGAGCCTATCCACAGCGCATGACTGCTCAGCATATAGCGTCGCGTCACCGGCTCCTGGGTGATCAGGTCCGCTTCAATCAGCGTCGTGCACAACCTGTGGGCTGAAGCCTTGGGGACATCGAGCCGTGCTGCGAGCTCCGTGAACGACAGCTCAAACGGTTCATCTGCCAACAGCTCCAGCACCTTTAGGCAACGCAGGGTGGAACTCATGGCTGTGGAGGCTTTTTTCATACAGAAACCCTCTCACGATGGAGCTTGACAGCGCAATGTGATTTCGATTACTGTGGTCCGCATTACAAACTTTTGTTTCGCATTTCAGAACTAACATATCACAATCAACCAAAACGTTGAATTCGCCGCAAGAATATTGAGGAGGGCAAGGAGCATGAGGCCACACGCATCTTTACCAGTCAGGAAGCATTCCGCTGTTTTGATATTGTGCATTCTCATGTTGGCAATCTGTTGCTGGCCAACCCATCTGGGAGCGCAGGCAGTCACCGCGACCATCAACGGCACCGTCACCGACCCGTCAGGGAACGTCGTAGTGAATGCCGAAGTGACGGCAACCGATCTCGATAGAGGCACTGCGTGGCCAGCAAAAACCAACGCAACCGGCTTCTACAGCTTGAATCAATTGCCCGTCGGTCGCTACGAAGTGCGAGCCAAGGCTCCGGGCTTCAGTACCGCCGTTGAAGGCAACATCGAACTCCAGTTGAACCAGGTTGCGGCTGTGAATATTCAATTAGTCGTGGGCGCCAATACTGAAACCGTTCAAGTGACCAACGAAGCGCCGCTCCTGCAGACGGAGTCGACCGATGTGGGTACGGTGATCGACGCGGCTACGAACGTAGACCTGCCGTTGGCTAGCCGAAACTATGTGCAGCTTACGCTGATTACGCCAGGCGCTGTCACTGTGCAGCCCGCCGGCTTTGAGAACGGAAAGAATTCAGGCGAGACAGCGCGTCCCGAGATCAACGGTAATCGCTTCACGGCGAATACCTACCTTCTCGATGGCATGGACAACAACCAGGCTTCCAGCAACTTCATAGGCTTCTCGCCACAGCCAGACGCGATCCAAGAGTTCCGGGTGATTACCCAGAACGCCTCAGCTGACTTTGGCAACTACATGGGCGGCGTCATCAGTGCATCCATCAAGGAAGGCACGAACTCTCTGCACGGAACTGTCTTTGAATTCTTCCGCAACGACATCCTCAATGCCAACGAGTGGAAGAACAAGCTGAATCCGGCGAACGTGATTCCCCGCCAGAAGTTGCGCTGGAATGAATTTGGCGGCACCCTCGGCGGACCGATCGTCAAAGACAAGCTATTCTTCTTTGCCGACTACGAGGCCGAGCGCTTCGACTTCCCCAGCACCGCGAACAACATTACGGTCTTTACCGCGGCGGAGCGCCAGGGCAATGTCTCAGAACTGGTAGGTGCAGGCAAGACAATCGTTGACCCGCTGACCCATCTGCCCTTTCCAAACAACATGATTCCCTCGGATCGCCTTAGTCCCGCTGCCCTTGCGATCCTCAACTCGTCTTACTACCCCAAGCCGATCAACGCCCTGCTGCAGAGCAATGCGCAAAACACTGTAGCAACCAAAACCGACGACGACCAGGGGGACGGTCGCCTAGATTACGCAGCGAGCGCCAAAGATCACTTCCTGGGCCGCTTCTCGTACGCGAATATCACCAACCCCACCATCAACTCGTTCGCTCTTGACTACAACCCGTCCAACCTCTTTCAGGCATGGAACTTCGTCGCAGGCTACACTCGTCAGTTTTCGTCGAACTTCTTGAACGACGCGCGCCTGGGTGTGAACTACGACAGAGTTGGCCAGAACGTACTCACGTCCAGCGTCTCAGGGAACGCAGGTGCGCTGTTCTCAATCCCTGGGCTGACGTCAAGTTACCTGCCCGCGATGGGATTCAGCGGCGGCTACGTGTCCGGTTTCGGCAATAAGGATAGTGTTACCAACTACTATGACACCTCAATCCAGTACACGGATGTGCTGAGCTGGGTACACGGCCAGCACACAACCCGCTTTGGCTTCCAGGGTTTGCGCATCCGGACCAACGGACTGTTTAACAGCAACAACGGAGAGGCCGGCAGCTTCGGCTTCAAACCAACCTTCTCAG
>CAILBQ010000530.1 GCA_903832475.1 uncultured Acidobacteriota bacterium
CGCGCGTTGCGCTCTTCAATCCGGCGGCTGGAGCTGCGTCCACTTTCGAAATAGGTTGCTGCGTGGGCTGCCATCTCTGTTCCTCTACTCTCGTAGCCTGGGTTTCTTGCCTGAGCCTTGCTTCTTCTTCAACTTCACCGGCTTGTCTTTCTTGGTCGGCGCTTGCTTCCCTGAAGACAACTGGGCAAATCCTGTCAGCATCCTGGCTGAACCAATGTCTTTGTACTCGGGCTTCCTGCCCATTCCGCTCTTGCCTGGAGCCAGCATTTCAGCGGCTCGCAGCTTGGCGCTTCTTGCTCTGGGATTGCGATTCGTTTCTTCTTCTTCTGCGACGGTTGGCTTGCGCGTGAGCACCGTCCAAACACCTTTCGTGCCGAAATCCTTGATCACATCCTTGGCGATGCGGTCTTCCAGTGAGTGGAAGCTGATGACGACCAGTCGTCCGGAAGGCTTAAGCAACTTTGGTGCGGCTTCCAGCAGCTTCTGTATCTCGTCCAGTTCGCGGTTCACGTGAATACGCAAGGCTTGAAAGGTTCGTGTGGCGGGGTGAATCCGATCACCTTTCGGCGAATTCATTGACGGGGCGCAACCTGCAACGATGCGGGATAACTGCCCCGTCGTCGTTATTGGCCGCGCCCTGACAATGGCTCTGGCGATTCTCCACGACCTCCTCTCTTCTCCGTATTCGTAAATGAGATTGGCGAGATCTCTCTCGTCCATCTCGTTTACCACTTGTGCCGCGGTCACTTCCTGGCGCGTGTCTTGCCGCATATCCAGGGGACCGTCGGTCTGAAAACTGAAGCCTCGTTCGGCTTCGTCAATCTGCATGCTGCTCACGCCGAAATCGGCGAGCAATCCGTCAAGCGATGCCGGCGCTATGTGGTCGGCAACGGTGCTGAAGGCTTCGCCGATCAGCGTCACTTTGGGCATTCGGCCGCCGAGTTCTTCGGCAAGCGCTTTGAGCCGTTCGCCGGCAAGTTCAAGAGCCTTGGGATCACGGTCGAAACCAATCAGGTGTCCCTTGGGGCCGAGCAGCCTGGCAATCTGGCTGGCGTGTCCGGCGAGCCCTAGCGTGCAGTCGAGGTGGGTACCACCCTCGCGTACATCGAGGTATCGAATCACATCCTGAGAAAGAACCGGCACATGGCGTCGATTTATGTCCGTCATGTGTTCCCCCTTGGGGGTGTCTTGCGTTGCTACAAATCTGTCGCGATTCAGGAAAGCTTTACGGCTTCCCTGGCTGCCAATCTCTGCTGCGCTTCTGCCATAGTGATGGCTTTTGCTGATTCGCTCTTGGCCAAAAGCCCTTCCACGCTCTGATCCGCCGTCTGCTGGCTGCGCAGCTTGAGAAACTTCTGCAAGCCGGTGACAGCCACTTCTTCGTTCACCAGGCTGAACCGGTCCCGCAAAATGCGCGGCAACATGAGCCGGTCCTGCTTGTCGATCTCCACTTGCTGACCGAAGTGGTTGACCACTTCCATCCAGGCGATCTTGGCTTCATCGTCTTCAGGAAGAGCGGCCTTCTTCTCTTCCTCTTTTTCCCATTCCGGCAGCGGCCAGATCTCGACCGAGTTGCCGTCACGCGAGGTGATAAAAAACTGGACCCCGTAGTTCTTGTCCTGAACGATTTTCATGAAGTCCGCAGGCAGCTTCAGTCTTCCCTTTTCGTCGACTTTGGCTTCGTGGGTGCCGCGAAACATGATTGAGCCTCAAAAACGTGATCCTTGTTGCGAAACAACGGAAACGGGGAAGAACAGGTTCAATAGTACCGGAGAAATCCAGATTTTGTTCCACTGAACTCCAAAATTTTCCACGTCTCAGGCCCATAAAAGTTGCAAGGATTCGCAAAATCTTCGTCTTTTGTCTGTGAATTTGGGCGATAGAGGGATTTTTGTGACTTTTCCGCCGCTTAGACCACTACAGGGAGAGGGTGTCGACCCTCTGCGTCAAGATGCAGTGTTTACCGAATTGATTCTGCAAGACGACCTGCCGCGGTCTTGCGGCGGATCAGGTGGTAGACGAGGTATGCCAGGACCGCCAAATTGACAACTAGGAAGACGATCTTGATCCAGGTCACCCGGTGATGCAGTTCAATAATTTCCAGCGGAAGGAAGGAGGCCGTAATAATAGCGGTGAGGTATTCCGCCCACGCCTTCTCGAGCAGGAGGCCGACGCCTTCAAGGACCCCGAGCGCCGCGTAGAAGAAGACGAAGAGGCTGAATCGGCGCAGGAGATGGTCATTGACCAGGGCTGCTTTATCAAGAAGAAAGCCGACAAAGCGGCCTTCCGGGTTGCGATGCAGGGCGTGAACAACATCCATCAGGATGTCGGCAACGTCCTTATGAACCAGTTTCAGGGCGCCGACGCCGACAGCGACAAGCAGGATGGCTTGCAGGAGTTTGTACGCAGCAATCAATTCCAACCAGCGATTGCGCAGTTTGTGATGTCGAGCCGGGGACAATTGCACTGAACTCCTGAACCTTGCGCGCGAGCAAAGCGACTTTAAACACAACTGAGAAAGCCCTGGCGTGGCCCGAGCTAAATCCAGGTTGAATTCTCTTACGTTAATTGACGAGAGGCCTTTCGCACTAATCGCGCGATTTTGCGCCGCATCTGTCTGAACCTTCCCAGGAAAGGAGTAAAACAACTGCGTCCTATTTTTCATCCTGTGAAAAACTATTTCCGCCCTACGCAATCCGGTCTAGCTCCTGCCTCGTTCCTTCAGTGAAATTGAACGCAAATTCGGAAGGAAGACACTATGAACCGTTTCAAGACTGTATCTCTCTCAGCGCTGTTGGTAGTCGGCATGGCCGGCTCTGTTGTGGCAATCCCAGCTCAGGCCCAGATGAAGGACCCCGAAGTTGGCGGCGCGGCCATGTATCCGACGAAGAACATCGTCGAGAATGCGGTCAATTCGAAAGACCACACCACCCTGGTTGCCGCAGTCAAGGCTGCCGGCCTGGTCGAGACGCTGGAAGGCAAAGGGCCGTTCACTGTATTTGCACCAACCAATGAAGCCTTCGACAAGCTGCCGGCGGGCACTGTGGACACGCTCCTCAAGCCGGAAAACAAGGACCAGCTGGTGAAGGTGCTGACGTACCACGTTGTTCCTGGACGTGTCACCAGCAAGGAACTGGCCAAGATGATCAAAGCTGGCGGCGGCAAGGCCACGCTGAAGACTGTCGAGGGCGGTTCGCTCACGGCGACGATGATGGGCGGAAAAATTATGCTGACCGATGAAAAGGGCGGCATGGCAACGGTGACCATCGCGGACGTATACCAGTCCAATGGCGTAATCCACGTAGTCGACAGCGTTCTGCTGCCTAACTAGTTGGAGTTTCTTCGGGCGGCTTCCTCCCCCGGGGCCGCGCGAAGACATTTCAAAGGCTTCTTAGCGAGGCATGTCCCATTCTTCGGGGCATGGCCTCGCTTTCGTTTTTTGCGTACACGCAGCGTTGAAGTGACTGGGATAGTCTGAATCCAGGAGACCGCTTCCGCATCCATGCCACAAACCCTGCGCACCACCCAGTGGGTTCCCTTCCCGGTTGAACTGGTCTTCGCGTTTTTTGCCAACCCCGCCAACCTGCCGCACCTGATGCCGAAATGGCAGCAGGCCAAGGTGGAAAGCTCGCGGCTGATTCCGCCTCCGCCGCGGCCAGTTGCGCCGGATCCAGCGCTGAGATTTCAAAGCCCTGCGGCCGGGGAAGGCTCGGAGATGGAGATCAGCTTTCGTCCAGTGCCAAAGTTGCCGTTTCGGGTGGGCTGGATCGCGCGCATTTCAGAATTCACGTGGAACGACCATTTCTGCGACAAGCAGTTGAAGGGCCCGTTTGCCGTGTGGAATCACTGCCATTACATCACTTCGGAAGTGCGCGATGGCGTGGCAGGGACGTTGATCGTGGATGACCTGGAATACGATGTCCCTCTGGGGCCGCTCGGACGCGTGGCCGATGCACTGTTTGTGCGCAGGCAGATGGAGTCGACGTTCGCCTATCGGCAGAAGCGGCTGGAGGAGATCTTGCCCGTAGCGCAGCGCCAGGCCACTCGCAGGAACTGAACCCAAACGCGAAACGACCTTCGGCATGGCCGAAGGTCGGCAGTCTCGATGGTACTCAGGTTTAGAAGTGGTATGCCACGCCGATGACCGGGTTGTAGATGTTGTAGTACTTGTTTGTCGTCAGCGGACTGTCGCCGAAGTTGGGCACCTTGGAGAAGAAGCCGCGGTACTCGGCGCGAATATCGAAGCTGGGACTGATTTCATAGGCCACGCCGGCACCGTACAGGCCGACGATGGTGGTCTGATTCTTGACGTCTAGCGTAGTGGTGGAGAGGTTACGAATGTTTCCCCATAGCAGCGCGCCGCCGCCGGCTTCCACAAAAGGATTGAAGTTGTGGAAGTTGAAGTTGTACACATAGGCGCCGGTTGCCTCCTGCATGCGGGTGCCAACCTGATAGTCATAAGCCGGCGCGCGGTAGCGAATGGAGTTCTGGGTGTAGGAGTAGTTGGCTTCGACGGCGCCGCGCGGGGTCAGCATGAAGCGGTAGCTGAACAAGGCGCCGAGTCCGCGCTTGGCGCTGACTTTGACATCGGTGGAGCTGGAAACGAACGGCTCGATGATGCCGGATCCGCTGATGCTGACATCCTGGCGGCTTTCCTGGGCTCGGCCTGCGACCGTACCAAGGGTCAGCAGAAGTGCTAAGAGGGCAAATTTCTTCATTCGGTCGTGAACCTCGCGACTGCCCGGCCCGCCTCACGGCCAAACGGAGCATGTCAATCCTGTCGATAATGGCGCTGTTTCAGCCGGAACAGGCAGATCGCATCCAACCGCCTTTCACCAGTCAGGCATTTCTTCGAGAAAAAGCCTGACGGATCGAAGCCGTGGTAGCCGACTGTCTCCTGTTTCTGCTCATTGCGCCGCTTTCCGAATTGTAAATGGCCGGAACGGTCCATCACGGTGCGAGGGACGGTTCAGGCGGTTTCCGGGGCTCTGGTGCGGTACGAGAACTACATCCATAGACGCGCTGGCAGCGTGGATGAAAGCAGACTCATGCACGCTCCCCTCATGTGCCACCAGTCGATCATTTGCCAAACCTGTCCAAATGTGGAGAATGCTGAGGTCAACCAAATCTCACTTTGCAGGAACAGGAAGATCGATGCTCTGTGCTGTCATTTTCGCAATTCCCTCTCATGCGCCATGGCTGGGCGAACTCATGGGTACCTTTATCCTGGTTCTGCTGGGCACGGGGGTCAATGCGAGCGTGAGCCTGCGCAAGACCTATGCGGAGGGCGCGGGGTGGATGGTGGTGACGACGGGGTGGGCCTTCGCGGTACTCTGCGGTGTACTGACTGCGCAGGCGTTTGGCAGCCCGGGGGCGCACCTCAATCCCGCGATCACCCTCAGCAGCGCGTTGGTGAGCGGAGATTTTTCGCAGTTGCCGGCATTCTGGGCGGCACAAATCGCAGGCGCGATGGCCGCAGCTACGCTGACGTTCCTGTTCTTTTATCCGCACTGGGCGCTAACGCCGGAACACGGCGCCAAGCTGGGCGTCTTCTGCACCAACCCGGCGATACCCCATCTGCCTTCGAATTTCCTGGGTGAAGCGACGGGGACGTTTGTGCTGGTGCTGGTGGCGGGAGCGATCGGATCGCACGGCGTTTCCGCAACCGGGCCGGCACCGGCTTTTGCGCCATGGCTAGTGGCCAGCCTGGTGTGGGGCATCGGCCTGTCACTTGGATCGACGACAGGTTATGCCATCAACCCGGCACGCGATTTTGGACCGCGGCTGATGCATTTCCTCTTGCCCATCCCGGGAAAAGGCGCGTCGAACTGGCACTATGCTCCGGTACCAATTCTTGGCGATCTGACCGGCGCGGCCGTTGCGGCGCTGGTGCTGCATTGGGCGCGCTTCTAAGGTGCAAGGCAGCGACCAACCCGCCGTCAATTTGTTGCCGCCGGCTTTGAGTGATCATCGCAACAAAATATGTTGGCCAAACTTCGCAAAATGCCGGCATTTCTACGCGTATAGAGGTGGGCGGAATGCCGTATGCATATCAGCCCGAGTTCGCGTAGAGGGGCTTTCGCATGGATTCTGTCGTTGCCAGCACAAGGAATGGAGCTCGTCACTCCGCTGCGTTCATTCCAATTGCCATGTCTTGCGCGAGGTGGGACAATGGCCATGATTCTCGACTCCCCTCCGCTGGATCACCCTCAGGCATGAAACTCTGTCCTATATGCGCGACGTCGTATCCGGCGGGCCATCGCACATGTCCGACCCACGGCGCAGTGCTGGTCGAGGCGCCGGAGCTGGCCCCTGGCACGATGGTGCGCGAGTGCTACCGCATCGAGCGAACGCTGGGAAAAGGCGGCATGGGCACGGTATATCTGGCCGAACACACGCTGATGGGCGAGCCGCGCGCTCTGAAATTTCTTTCCGGAGCATTGGCTGCAAATCCGCTGTTTGTGCAGCGTTTTCTGCAGGAGGCGCGAGCTGCCAGCAAGCTGCAACACCCGAACATCGCGCAGACGCTGGAACTGGGGCAGACCGAGGATGGCAGCTTCTATATCTCGATGGAGTATGTCGACGGTCCCACGCTCCGAGCGCTGCTGGAACAGTCTCCGCGCGGGCTGCCGCCCGAACGCGTGTTCAACATTGTGCGCGGAGTTGCGGAAGCACTGGGGGCGGCACACGCCAAGCGAATGGTGCATCGCGACGTCAAGCCGGAGAACATCCTGCTGGCCTGGACAG
>CAILBQ010000531.1 GCA_903832475.1 uncultured Acidobacteriota bacterium
CGTATGCCAGGTCTGCCTTGGGGAACGGTCCAGAAAACTCGGCAGCATACTTGATTTTGCCAGTGACCTTGGCGATGCCTTCGTAGCGATAATCAAGCTGCCTGGAGGGCTTCGGGGTTGATTCTGCTGCCTGCATCATGCTTCACCGCCTTCGGTGGTTCCGCGCGAGGCAAGCGTCAGAGCGCGCACCACCCCTTGCTTCGCCAGCTCAATTTTGAAAGTGTTGTGTTCGTATCCGCGCGCGCCGTGCAGCAGAATCTCCGCGGCTTGGGCAAAGTGTTCAGGCATAGGAGATTTACCGTTGAGCGCTTTTTCGGCTTCGATCACGCGCCATGGCTTCAGTGCGACCCCTCCCAGGGCGATGCCCGCGGAGGCGATTTTTCCGTCTGCGATCTCAAGGCCGGCGGCAACGGAGATCAGAGCGAAGGCGTAGCTGTTGCGATCGCGCGCCTTCAGGTAGTATGCGTTTTTACTGAACCTTGCAGGCGGCAGGGTTACTGCAACGATGAGCTCGCCGGGGCGCAGAGCGGTTTCGACCCAGGGCGTAGAGCCGGGAAGCCGATGGAAATCAGAGAAGGGGATGGTTCGCTTGCCACTTGCATTTTCAACCTCGACCGTGGCGCCGAGAGCGGCCATGGCGACGCACATGTCGGACGGGTGCGTCGCGATGCAGCTGACTCCGCTTTTCGGACCTTTGTCTGTCTGCCCGAGGATCGCGTGGATACGGTTGTATCCTTGGATCGCCGCGCATCCTGAACCAGGCACCCGCTTATTGCAGGCAGGAAAGCTGGTGTCGGTGAAATAGTAGCAGCGGGTGCGTTGCATCAGGTTTCCGCCTGTTGTAGCCATGTTGCGCAATTGAGGCGATGCCCCGCTGAGCAGAGCCTGTGAAAGCAGCGGGTACTGCGTCTTGATGATTTCGTGGTCCGCGAGATCGGAGTTACGCACCATCGCTCCGATCCGGGTGCTGCCATCCGGACCTGCTGAAACCTGAGCCAGATCAAGATGGTTGATGTCCACGAGAGTCGTTGGACTTTCAACTCCGTACTTCATCAGATCGACAAGATTGGTGCCGCCTGCCAGGAACTTGGCACCGTTCGTTGATGCGGCATGAAGAGCCTGCTCGGGAGCCGTTGCTCTTTCGTAGTGGAAGGCGTTCATGCCATCCCTCCTTTTGCCACGGCGCGCACCGCAGATACGATGTTGGGATAGGCGCCGCAACGGCAGATGTTTCCGCTCATTCGCTCCCGGATCTCGTCGTCGGTCATTTCAGGATGATTCGATTTGCCTGTGTGGAGACTCACGATGGAGAGCGCTCCCCGCTTGTGTTCCTCAATCGCTGCGACAGCCGAGCAGATCTGGCCCGGTGTGCAATACCCGCATTGATATCCGTCGTGTTCGAGGAACGCCGCCTGCACGGGATGCAGGTCAGCGATGTCTCTCGGATCAGCGGTCTTTGCCAGTCCCTCGATGGTGGTGATTTCCGATCCTTCGGCGGCGAACGCAAGGGTCAGGCAAGAATTGACTCGCCGTCCATTCACCAGCACAGTGCAGGCGCCGCACTGGCCGTGGTCGCAGCCTTTCTTGCTGCCGGTGAGATCGAGGTGTTCGCGGAGGGCATCCAGCAAGGAGGTGCGGGTATCGAGGGAAAGTTGCCGGGGAGAGCCGTTCACAGAGAGGGTCACACTGCGCACTACCGTGGGCGTCACATCTTTTGCGTGGGCCGTCTCAGAAACCCCAAGCGCCATCGATGCCGCGAAGGTCCCGGCGGTTTGCAGAAATGTGCGTCTGTTTAACTCGAGGTGCAGGCCGTGCCTCTCGAGATCGCGCTCTTCCTGCGCGAATTCTGCAGGGTCATTTGGTTCAAAGGATGCATCCGTCATGCAGCGCTCCAAAGCTTCTTTGATGAAGTTTGGATGCGGCTTCCCGGCAACGTGAGATCACCCGGCACCAAGCTCGAGTTTTATCTTGCGAACAATTTCTGGTGACCTCAAAGTGAACTATTTGGCAGCGCCGGTTCGCCGAATCTCCGTGCCTCCGGTGGCCTGCATTCGGCGTGAATTCCCGTTCAGAGAATGTCAGCGCACTTGCACGGCAAACAGAGCGTGATGAGCAAGGATGAAAAGCGTTTGACGATCGGCCCCGCCAAAGATCAACTGAAGCGGCCGCTCCGGAATGTCGATCTCCGCGATTGGCTTGCCGCTGGGGTCGTAGACGAAAATCTGTCCGTTAGCCACGTACACGTTGCCGTGGCTGTCCACGGCCACGCTCTCGCCTCCTCGCTGCGTGAAGGGCTGCAGATCTGCGAGAGTCCCGTCTGATTTCACCTTGGCCGCGTAGGTGATGTCCTCAGACTCGCTGCTGACGTACACCTGCTGACCTGGCTCTGCGATGACGTACCCGTACGTGTCGAGATTATCGCTGAATCTCCACCCCGACGTCACGTCGGCCGGGCCTTGCTGAAAGACCCGGCCCGCAGGAAGAAACAGGCTGCCGTCCTGGGAGAGATACTCGCGGCTCTTCGGCGTGCTCACGTCCGCGGCGAACATCTCCGCCAGCGTGGTGAAACGCATTGTGTCCAGGTTCAACTGGTCTTTGAATTCGCCGTTGTTCCACCAGTTCACTGGCAGGACGACGGCGGCTTTGTCATGAGCCTGGACAGCTTGTGGTGTCAACACGGTGAGCTCTTCCGCAGAGCTTCCCGGCCGGAATGTGTACACGGTGCTCTCCGGTCCGGCCGATGAAAGCACCATGAGATTGCCTGATTTGTCGATGGCCAGGTTGACTGGATCGAGCGCATTGTCGCGCTCCACAGTGAGCCCCTCGTGTTCGCTCCACCCGTAGATGCGCTGGTTGTGATGGTCTACGAAATATAGCTTGCCTGACGAATCCACCGCGGCGCCTGAAATTGAGAAGAAGCCTTCCTCGAGCTTTCTCACGGCTCTTCCTTTGGCGAACACGGCGGATGCATCCCCCGGGGCCGGCTTCGGCGGGTCGGTGGGAATGTCCAGAGATGCGAACTCGCGTTCACGCACCTCCAGATGGTGCGTCATGTCTTCGATGGCATTCTCGTAGGGGAATTTGCTCAGGCGCAGGAAAGTACCGCAGCCATTCGCGTCGCAGACACCGTAGCCGCTCTCCGCATTCACATGCACGTTGCGGAAGTGAATATTGGAAGACCGATAGATACGCACCGCTGCCGGGAACGGTGCGCGCGAACGTGTGACGCGATAGGCGTGATAGTTGGCGATGGTCAGATTGCGGCAGTTATCGATCTCCAGCGAGAGAGCTTCGGGACTCTCGCCTGCTTCCTCTTCTGTCTGCGGCGCGTTGATGTCCCAGTTTTCTACGTGATCGAACTTGATTTCGTTGCGCAGGTGATGCTCGTTCGACAGCTCGTACACATGGCCGGGCGTGGTGGTGTTCGACACCAGAAAGCCGGATTGCGCAAACGTGTTTGGCGTCCAGATATCCGCGAATGTTCCTCCGCCTCCATCGGCAACCCACAGGCTCGGATATTGGCCGTCCCAGCGCTTGTGCAGGTCGGAGTCGGCAGTCTGGTTGTTGTTGTAGGAATTGGTGCCGCTGCCGTGTCCGCCAAGAAAGCGCACATCATCGATCAGCGACTGCTCGCCCGCCTTCCAAAGCATGGCTACGGCGCGCGGGTTGATTCCGCCAGCGAATACGCCGATCCCGCTGACGATGTTCTTCCCGCCTGGTGGCGCGAGAACTACGGCCTTGGGCGCACCGACTCCTTGATATCCCGGAGTTTCGTCAAGCAGGTCGATCTGCGTCAGCGTCGGGTGCAGTCCGATAAGCACTGTCTCCGGCGCAAGCCGAAGCGTGTCGCGCACCACGTAATGGCCGCCGGGAAGATACAGCACACGATGCGCGTCGATAGCTTGCTGCAAGGCCGCGGTATCATCCGTTGTACCGTCCCCCTTCACGCCCAGATCATGTACGTTCACCCAGTCGCTGCTGGGCGGCAGGGCGCGGATGGCCGGTGGAAGAGACGCCGGCAGAGAAGCGATCGTTGCAGCGTCGTATTGCATGCCTATTGTGCCCATGCGCCCTTCGCCCGGGACGATCAACCCGTAGGTGAAGTTTTTCACCGTGTAGATCGCGCCCTTTCCAGGGACGGTCTTGCCGCTTTCGCGCAGGCTGGCAAACACCGGTGCATTGCTGAGGACTGCATTTTCGAATCCGATTTCTGTCAGCGGGCTATGTTCCAGACTGATGGTGACGACGGGTCCGCTGATGCTTTCAAAGCGCGAGTCCTTGACCCAAAGCTGGTCGGGATAACCTTCATCAATATCGATCGCCTTTGGCACGTCGCGAAAGGTATTCCGGATCAGCGTCAAACCCGCTTCATGCTCGCGGATCGCGGATTCTCTCTGCCCTTCAAACACGGAGTCGATCAAGGTGAACTGCCACGCCGGAGAGGTCTTCTCGGTCAGGATGCCGTAGCGACCCCCATAAAAGTGCAAGTCTTCGGCCTCGTTGCCCACCTGGTAAATTCCTGCGAGTCCCGACCCGAGGTGGAAATCCATGTGGGTGAGAAACGAGTGCTGCGCCACGTGAAAGCGCACCGCAACCGCCGCGGGGTTGCCGTCGCCAATCTCGAAATCGATGTTGCTCATCGCCGAATAAAACGTATTGGGATTGGCGTCTGCCACGTTGTCATTCGGCGGCACCGACCCTGGCGGGGGAAACGCAATGCGATTCCCGGCTCGTGGACGCTCGTGAGGTGTCAGTCCGGCGAAGGTTACCATTACGCCCATGCCCTTTTGAAAGCCTAGGGTATTCGGCGGCAGCACCAGCACCGGTCTTGTCGCGCCGTAACCAATCAGCCGAACGCCCGGCCACAGAAACACGGTGTGGGTCAGCGTATAGCGGCCGGCCGGGACAAACACGATCCCCTCGCGAGCGGTGCCCGAAGCCTTATCAATGGCTGCCTGGAGCGCCGCCGACGTGTCGCCGGACGCGGCCGGTGGGTTCATGTAAATTGCCTTGGGGTCTTCGACACGGGTCGTGATCGTGGATGCGGCGAAAGAAGCGGGACAAACGCACAGCGTAATAACGGCCAGGACAGTTTTTTTCATGGCGCTCCGGGAGATGCGATCTCCTGCTGAACTGCGGAATTCAGCATACCGGAAGCGCGCGCGAGCGCGAGATGGAATGACTGCTGCGCCCGTGCTACCATCCTGACATCCGGCTCGCCAGCAGGCTTGAGCCGCGGAGGTCGAGATGAGTCCATTCACACGGCGTAGTTTCGTCAAGACAGGTTTGGCTGCCGGAGCCATGGCGGCTGTCGGAACGCTTCCCCTGACCGCGGCCCGGCCGAGCGCCACCGATACAGTCGTGCTGGGCCGCTCCAAGGTGGAAGTGACGCGGCTGGCCTTCGGCACCGGCACAGACAGCGGAGCGGTCCTCGCCGCCCTTGGGCAGAAAGAGGTCACACGGCTGGTGCGCTATGCCCACGATCGCGGCATCCGCTTTTTCGAGACGGCTGAGGCATACCAGACGCCCGCCATGCTGGGCGAGGCGCTGAAAGGATTACCGCGTGACAGCTATCAACTCATGAGCAAGGTCACTACCTTTCACGAAGGCATCGACCCGCAGGCCAAGTTCGATGAGCTGCGGCGCACTTCGCAGACCGAGTATTTTGACATCATGCTGCTGCACTGGCAGCATACCGCCGACTGGCCGGAGACGACGAAACGCTGGCAGGACGGCATTCTCGAAGCGCAGCAGAGAAAGATCATCCGCACCCATGGCGCGTCGGTGCATGGACTGCCGGCATTACGGCAGATGCCCGGGACGAACTGGCTGGACGTAGGGCTGATTCGCATCAATCACAACGGCGCGCGCATGGATGGCCCCACCTCGGAAGACACCAACCACCCTGCCAACATCAGCGAAGTGGTCGATCACATTCACCAGTTGAAGAAAGAAGGGCTCGGGGTGATCGGCATGAAGCTGTGCGGCGGAGGTCAGTTCGAGCACAGCCATGAGGATCGAGTCAAAGCGGCCAGATTTGCTTTTCAGAATGCGGGCGTGGACTGCGCCACGATAGGGTTCAAGAGCACGCAGGAAATCGACGAAGCCATTACGAACATCAATCTGGCGCTTGCGTAAACTTACGGGCATTGGTCCGTCGCAGGGTTTGGGAGCCTCTAGAGTGTCGGATACCGGCACCTCGATTACCGCTTAGGATCGGGC
>CAILBQ010000532.1 GCA_903832475.1 uncultured Acidobacteriota bacterium
GTATCATTAATCGCGACGAGGTGAGACGCACCCTGGTTATGGCCACCTGAGCAGGGGTCGACGAAGTTACCGAAGCAGTTGAAGGTCACGGCGCTGTTCCACTCGTCGGAGTACTTGCCGCTCAGCAGGTTTTTTTGATTGATCTGGTAGTCGACCTTGATGTCGTACTGATTGTTGGGATAGGAACTTGCGCCGGAAGTATTCCAGTTATGGTAGATCGTCCCGCTCTGCGCTTCCACACTGGGCTGAGCCTCAGGATAGAGCTTCATCATTCGCTGTGCGACCGGGTCGATCAGATTGCCCGGACCGGCGGCCAGATTGGCGTATGGATTGCCGGGGCTCTGGTAAGCGCCGATATTGTTGTAGGGGATGAAGTTGCTGCGCAAAGGGCCAGCACCTTGGTCAGTAGAGACATAGGTCGCTACATACGGGTCCCAGATCTGCCCCTGAGCGACCGAGCACATTCCCTGAGCATTGAAGGAGCCCCCGTAAAAGGAGCAAACCTCTCCGAAATCACCATTGTTTCGTTCAGCATCGGAGGGGACGCCGGCTTGACTCACGCCGGCATTGCTTTGGCGGGTGCCGTCGTAGTCGACGAAAAAGAAGAGTTTGTTTCGCCAGATCGGGCCGCTGAGGGTGCCTCCGAAGTTGTGGCGATGCACCGCCGGCAGCGGGATCCCGTAGAAGTTATTGAACCATGCATTGGCGTCCGTGATGGCGTTGCGATCAAAGTCATAGACCTCGCCGTGGAACTGATTGGTACCGGAACGGGTGACCATGTTGACGACCGAACCCCCGGAAAAACCATATTCGGCGCTGAAGTTCGATTGCTCGACACGTATCTCCTCGACGGCTTCGGATGACGGGACGTAGGTCACATTCGTGATGCCGCCGTTGGGCTCGAAGTTGGTGATGGTGGCGCCATCCATCAACACATCGGCGGTCGAGTTGCGGCTGCCGTTGGAGATGAAGTTGGTGCCCGTGCAAGTAGTTCCGCACTGATCGTCGACGCCGGTCACACCAGGCGCCAACGAAGTCAGCTCCAGCACCTGGCGATCGAGCAGCGGCAGGTTGTTGATCAGATTGCGGCTCACCGTCGTGGCTCCTGTTGCGTCATCCACGTCGAGGTGCTGGTCAATCGCATTAACCTCGACCGATTGCGTAGAGCCGATTTTCAGCTTCAGGTTGGCCGCCGGATTGCCGTTGATGTCGACGCGAATGCCGGTTTTTTCTTCCTTGTTGAAGCCAGCCGCCTCGGCGGACACGGTATAGGTCCCCGGCGGCACGGCGCGGAAGAGATAGCGGCCACCCTCGTCGCTCTTGCCGTCGAAGTGAAAGCCCTTATTTTGGTCGACGAGCGTCACCTTGGCGTCGGGAATCAAAGCGCCCGATGGATCGGTAATCAATCCGCTGACTGTGCCAAAATATCCCTGTCCGAACGACAAGGCAGTCAGCATCAAGAACGCGCATACGAGACCGGAAACGCTTCTCAGCCGAATTAGCGAGGAATGGGTCATGACGGCTCCACTCAAAGATGACTCGCCGGCACTCCGAGGGTTTTAAAGCATCAACGAACCGGGCTTGATTGTGCCCCTCACGTTGACCGGCGGTTAAGACGTTATACACCAGCAGCTGCTCTTTCGAACCGCCATTCTTATTGCCTGTCGCCTGACGATGTTCTCGCGGCCACCCTACCGCCCTGCGTCACAGGGAAAATGGTCTCGAATTTCCTGGGCGAAGCGAAAGCCGGCCCGGCAAGAGTGTGCTGACGTTTGTTCCAATCGACAACCAGACGTGCTCTGTATTTCGCAGCATCGCAGTGTTCTCAAGCCTGATCGAAACTGGACGATCCGGCGACCCTCAGACCAGATGGAACGTGAGCGGGATCGAGTGGTATACGTATTCCGAACGGGAAGATTCGATGAATCGTGCTGCGAAACCGAAACGAGATTCTGTCTTTCGGGGTGGCGAAGCGAATTTTAGGGAGACAGACACGATGAAAACGAAGATCAGTCTTGCGGGCATGCTTTTGCTCGTGCTTGCTCTGCTTAGCGCCATCCCCACTATCGCGCAACAGGACAGAACAGCATCGAACGCTCCCCCA
>CAILBQ010000533.1 GCA_903832475.1 uncultured Acidobacteriota bacterium
CCCTGGATGTTGACGTAAATGTCAGCTTGGATGTTCCGCGCCACTTCGCAGACGCGATCGCTGCCGCTGGCGCATTCCGGCGAGGTCATGATCACGGGAATTTCGCGCGACTGGCAGGCTTCTGCCACTTCATGCGAGTCGGTAGCGACGACCACCTCATCCATCTGCTGGCTGTCTGCGGCGGCGCGCCAGACCCACTCCACCATAGGCTTTCCGGCGATATCTCGGAGAACTTTGCGAGGCAGGCGCGTTGAGCCCAGGCGAGCGGGAATCACACCCAGTATCTTGCGGTTGCGATCAGAAGAACGTGTAAGCATAAGTGAAAAGTGTATATCGGCGGAAAACCGCTCCCCACTTGTCGACCCGAAAGTGCCGGAAGCTGCCCTTGCCCGGTTTACGCTTTGGCGATGGAAAGGCTGGGGGCTTCGTAGGAGCGCGGCCAGGAAAGCTCGATGCGCGTACCTTCCCCTGACGAAGACTGCACGCGCACGTCGCCGTGATGCTTGTTCAGGATGTGTTTTACCGTCCACAAGCCCATGCCATTGCCGCGCACACCCTTTGTTGTCATGCCGAACTGAAAGATGACGGGCAGGATCTCCGGCGCGATGCCGGTGCCCTGGTCGGTGATGACAACATCGACACGGGAGGCGAGGCCAGTCAGCTCAACCGTAACGTGCTTGCCGGTCTGCGTGAGAGATTCGCATGCGTTGCGCATCACGTTGAGCAGCACCTGCCGCGTCTCACCGGCAAAAGCTTCGACGGTGCAGTCGCCGTGACTTTTCACGTCGAGAAGGATGTTTTTCTCGTTGATCAAAGGAGCTAGCAGGAATTTCGCCGATTCGGCAGCAGCGCAAAGATCGATAAGTTCGGGCTTCGCTGCCTGCCGGATGAAGGAAAGAGTCGAGTCAGAGATGGTCAATACCCGTTTGGCTTCCTCTTCCGCCAGCCGCGCCAGTTCCATGATTTGCGGCGTCACGCCTTCCGAGGAACGGATGAGATACTGCAGGTTTTGAATGGCCTGGAGCGGATTTTTGATCTCGTGACTGACGACCGTCGACATGCGGCTCCAGTCTTCGAGCTTCTGAGATGCCAGCAGGCTCTCCTGCATCTGCAGCTTTTCATTCTCGGTGTTGGCCAGACGACTGGCATAGTCGTTGATACCGAAAGCGATCTCTTTGACTCGCTTGATCAGGACAACTGCCACCGTCGCTGAGAGCACCGCTGTGACGATATTGGTCCAGGCGTCAACCCAGAAGATGGGGATCCAGGTAGTGACCACTTCCAGCAGGTGCGTGGTCCCGCAGGCCAGGATGAACAGGGCAAAACCCACGACAAACCAGGCCCAGTCGCGCATGATCGCGCGGCCGGTTCGGCGCACCAGGAAAAGCAGGGTGGAGCAGATGGTGAGGTAGCTGAGAAAGGTGACGAAGTTTGTCACCACCAGGGTCCAGATCAACCTCGGCGCCGTCGCCCAGCATACCGCGTGCGGCATAAGTGAGTCAGGAGTGAACATGATCGGCTGAAATCCCTTCGAATCGATCGCGCGTCAGGACACTTGGATGCCCGTGAAAAGCGTCCGGGGCAATCTGCGGGGCCCCGGCTCCGCGTTCAGAGAATCCAACTTGCCTTATGCTATGTCAGGGGCGAGGTCGAAGTTCAGCCCTTTTGCATTCCAGCATGGAGTTGTGAAACTTGAATCAAACTCGTCTTTCCCCCGATCGGCTTTCTGGAAGAGACGAGCAGTACCGCATGACAACACGACCCGCACGATTATCCCTGGTAGCTTGGACGCCCTGTATCGCGATGCTGTTGCTTTCCTTTATCAGCCTTGTTGATCGCAGCATACTCAGCATTCTCAGTCCCGTGATCCTGCGCGACCTGCACCTCAGCGCGGAACAGTACGGGGTGGCCATCTTTGTTTTTAGCATCTGCTATATGCTGGCCAATCCAGTGTGGGGATTCTGCATGGACCGCCTGGGCCTTTTCGCTGCCATCGGGCTGGCGGTCGTTCTCTGGTCGCTGGCCTCGGGAGCCCATGCCCTGCTGGCAGGATTTGTTGGTCTCTGCTGTGCCCGCGGGCTGCTCGGGTTCGGCGAAGGTGCGACCTTTCCCGCCGGCTTAAAGACCGTGGTCGAAACGCTGCCACCGGAGCGTCGTTCCTTCGGACTCGGTCTGGCCTACAGCGGAGGCTCACTGGGAGCGCTGCTGACGCCTATCGTCATCGTGCCCTTGGCGCACCGCTGGGGATGGCGATCGACCTTTGTCCTGTCCGCCGTGGTTGGCTTTGCGTGGATTGGCGGGTGGCTTTTATTGCGAGCCGCGGGTTTGTACCGGCCCCTCGCCGCGAAGGCAACTCCAGCGCCAGCCGTCTTCGGTTCGCGATGGAATCGAGGATTGTTCGCGACCGCTGCGATCTACGGCCTGGGCGCCGCTCCCCTGGCCTTTGGCTTGTATGCAGGGCCGCTGTATTTGAATCGCGTTCTGCACCAGCCGCAAAGCGCGCTTGGTCATTTGCTCTGGATTCCACCGGCCGGATGGGAAGCCGGCTATCTCTTCTGGGGATGGGTAGCCGACCGCAAGCGCATGCGCGCCGGGGGCGCTGGGCTGTCGTCGCCGCTGGGACTGTTCTCGCTGCTCGGGCTGGGCAGCACCGTCCTGGTGGGCGTCATCCCGCTCTGCGCCGCATTGCCCTCCGCTGTCCTGATCACCATGGCGCTGCTGTTCCTGGTCATGTTTCTCTCGGGCGGGTTCGTGGTGCTCGCCTTGGCGTACGGCGCTACCACCCAGTCCGCGGCCAACGGAGGCTTTCTTGCCGGATTCAGCATCTCCGGCTGGTCACTGACCACCGGGGTGCTGATGTGGGTGGTGGGACGCATGTTCGACAAGGGCGAATACGCGCAGAGTTTCTGGCTGGTAGCCGCCCTGCCCTGCGCTGGAATCCTGCTTTGGCGGCTGCTCAGCGGGAAGCCGCCGAAGGCCGCCGTGAGCCATGCCAGTGCTGAAGTCGACCCCGCGCTGGTTTGACCTCATCCCCAGCGGTCCGTATCATCAAAAGAGTTGATCGCGGACTGCTCTTAGCTGTGTCCCTATCATCCCCCTCCTTTACTCCCGGCGGAGTAGCTCAGATGGTTAGAGCGACGGATTCATAACCCGTAGGTCGGCGGTTCGATCCCGCCCTCCG
>CAILBQ010000534.1 GCA_903832475.1 uncultured Acidobacteriota bacterium
CAGAGTTGTAGGCATCCGGACCACTCCAAATACCAAACCACAGGTCCGGATAAACATCCGCGTGTCGCGCCAGAGAGTTTTTCTTCCATTCGTCCCACGCTTTAGCACCGCTTACAAGGGCCAAGGCCCAAACCAGCGTGCCATTGATGGCGGCAAAAATACCTCCATTTGTACCAATGCCTGCTTCATCCTTCATGGTCTGATCTGGCTGGCTCTGCAGGAGTGCCCCGATCGGAGAAGGCTTACGAGTCAGCTCGTCGAGTGAGTCTACCAGCGTCGTTACCTGTTCTGGGGTTGCAGCGCCGCCAAGGATTGCCCATGGTTGGGGCTCCAGCCACAAAGGCTCGTCTCCTGACCAGCCCAACTCTTCGCCAAGCCACGCCCGGCGAAACCATCGTCCGGTCCATTGCTTCCTTACAGCTTGACGTTGACTCTCAGCCATGGCGCGAGCCTGGTCTGCGAGCCTGGGATCGTGCGTGAACTCAAGCATGGCGGCGTAGTGGTTCATGACATACGCCGCCATGGCTGCGTTGAGCACGCTCTCGCCTTGGGCGTACACTTCTGCAACTTGTTTCGGTGTCAGACGATTGACCACGATACTGTCGTTCCAGTCGCCATTGAAGGAGCGCATCAAGCCATGTTTGCCAACCCCGATATCTACCGTAATCCGCTTGTACGCATGCGCCAGATGTTCGGCAACCGTCCGGTCCTTTGAATTCCCGAGGCGATTTGGATAAACAGGAACCTGCTCGTTTAGGAATGCTGTGTCGCGCGTTGCAAGTACATATTCACTCGCCAGCCAGAGAAGCCATAACTCAAGGTCGCTAGGGCGATAGCGACATGGCATCACTGCGCCATCCCCGACGACCCCATAGGGAAGAGAGCCGTCTTTCTGAGTCTCCTTCAAGGTGTAGCGAATGATCTCCCGAACAATCTGCGGATCTGTGAAGATCAATGGCAGAGCATGCTGCAGTGGATCGCGGGCTGCCCCTTGCAGTCCGGCGATGTACTGATAGGGAGCGCCCTGGGAAAGGATATGCTCACGGAAATAGCTGTCGTAAGTAAGGCCGCTGCGGAGGTAGTAGCTGCTCCAGGTTGTTTCTCTTTCCACCCATGACTCTGCATCGGTGCGGAAGATCAAGCCCTTAGATTTCCATTGCGAACTTGAACGCGACCAAAGCGATGGCGCATCGGCAGCGTACTTCGCTACCAGGCTGTCTACTTCGAATCCTTCAGGGAGATATCCGTAGAGAAAGTACATGGTCTTGCTTTCTCCGGGCTTTAGGGCGAGTTGTCGCTCAAGAAGAAATGCGCTTTCCGCGCCGCTCGAAGTCAGGTCGTTGTTTAGACTCTTTGACATCCCTTGAGGGCGTTCAATGCCGCTTTTGAAGAACGTTGTCGCGTTGGTTGCAAAGCGATCGGCGGGTGCGTCCAGAGAGACGAGAAATGTCGACGGAGGATGAAGGTCTTCCATGCTCACGCCCGGCGGGAGGGGCGGTACCGGTCCGCCGTAGAATCCTGTCGGTTCTGTTTTCAGCTTTGCCTGAACTTGTTCCCACGCTGCAGCTTCTTCCGGCGTGCGCCCCGAAAATGTCTGCGTTTCTCGCAGGCCAGCGCCATTCTTCACCACCTGAAACTGATGCTTAAAGCGCTCGCAGAAATCGCGGCGAAGCTGCGGAGTCGAGTCTGCTGATCCCAGAACAGCCGCTTCCATCAGTGATCTATATGAGAACTGATAGTTATGACAGCCCCAGTACTCCACCCATCGCGGTCTCACATTTTGGCTGGAATGATTGGTGATTGTGACCTGCGAGATCAGGACCGGGTCGTCCCCGTAGGGAGCGAAAATCACTTGGTCGATATCATAACCTTTGCCGCTAACTCGTTTCTGCAGGTACCCCATCCCCAGGATTCTGTCGAAGGACTCAGCCGTTCCGGAGTAGTACGTGTTGAGCAAAACGTTGTCATCGGCTAGAAAGCCGATACCCGCGCCGTAACGACTCTGCTCTGGGCAATAGTCGTTGAGAAATTTGGGGCTGCCTTCATCTTGTCGGACCTGGACGTAACCGTAATTGGAAACAGCTGCTACAAGGCGGCTGTTTCCTACCTGGTGGGTGTGATCGGTGGGGCCTCGCCACACCTTGTCTACCGGCGAAACCGCCTTGGGATCGGTGGTCTGATCGCACGTGTACTGATAGGCAGGCAACCCAAACGAATCGTCTATCCATCTCCCGAAATGGCCTGACCCGTAAGCCTTTGCAGGGTCTTCCGGCGCCGAAGGCACTCTCGCGGCATCTATGAAGGGTCCAGATGCTGCAGCTAACTTGGGGGAGACGAAGCCACTCAGCATTCCCACCCCAGCTAACTCGAGAAACTTACGTCGTTCCATGCTCTAGGTCCTTCCTTTCTTCTGAGGAACGCACTTGGCAGCAATTCATCTTGCATCGCTTAAAGAGGGCGGGGAATCCTTGGCCGCGGAGCCCCAAGCCTTGTTGGGTTCGCTGCCAAGTGCGAATTGCAGGACGCCCCCCGCACGGATGTCTTGAAAGGAAATCCAATTTGGCTTGTAATCGTGACCATTCATCGTCACAGCCTGGATGTAGGGCGATGAGCCAGGATGAGGGGATGTTTCCATAGTAAATGTGTTACCTGGGTATGGATCATGCAGATGGATGACGACTTTCGAGAACGTGGGTGCAACTAATTCATAGGCAAGACTGGACGGGTCAACACTGTAAATACCGATCATACTGAGCACCGCCCAGGATGACATCGCGCCGCAGTCGTCATTACCCGGAATGCCATCCGGCGCGTCGGTGTAGTTTTCTTTCAGTATGCGGCGAACAATTCGCTGCGTCTGCCATGGCTCTCCGGAAAAGTTGAACACGAAGGGCGCCTGCATGTCGGTCTCGTTGAATGAGTCATAATATTGTGCATACCAGCCTGGGGCCGGATAGTTGAAAAATTCAGTCATCCGCTTATTGAAGGTATCGCGGCCCACCGCCGTTATCAGCCACTTGAGATCCGCCGGCGCGAACGACTGGTAATGCCAGCCTGAGCCCTCCGTAAATCCATGGCCATCCTGCGCGGGATTGAATTCAGGAATCCACGAGCCGTCGGCTTTGCGCGGACGGAATAGGCGGTCGTCGGGATCGAAGACGTTGCGATAGTACAGTGCACGGTCGTAAAGCATCTTCGCTTCGGCGGTCTTGCCTAACGCGGTTGCTAGCCGATAGAGCGATGCGTAAGCGAGGGCGTATTCCTGGGTCCTCGAGACGGAGTATTCGACTTGATCTTCTGGTACGTAATGAATCTTGTTGACCCAATTGATGCCATCTTCGCCGTGATACAGCTTGCCTGGTGGGGGTGCCTGGGTAGCGTCCTTCAACATGCCTTCCCACGCAGTATTGATATCGAATCCATGCAGGCCGTCTAGCCACGCGGTCGCAAGACCGATACTGAGCGGGCTGCCGTCCATATCGTTGGTGTAGAGATTGATCTGCGGCCAGCGATCTATCCATCCTCCCTGCTGATACATCAACACCACCGATTGCGCCATATCCTCCATGCGCTGTGGCTCAATCATAGACAGCAATGGCAATTCGCTGCGGTAAATATCCCACCCGGAGAAGTTCGCGTAGACGTGATGTCCAGATTGAACGTTATGCTTCTGGCCATCAAAACCAAGATAGCGCCCATCGACATCGTCAAACAGAGAAGGCATGAGCAGACAGTGATACAGCGCGGTATAGAACACCGTGCGTTGGGCAGCCGACCCGCCCTGCACCTCAATGACAAGAAGCTCTTTGTTCCACGCTGCTTCGGCCTGCCTGTGAATCGCAGGGAAGTCTTTCCTTTCCGCTTCGGCAGTCAGATTCTTTTCGGCGCCGGCCTCGTCCACGTAGGAGATGCCGATGTTTGCCGTAATGCTTTGTTCGCTTTTCTGCGCCTCCCAACTCGCATAGGCTCCTGCCTGCTCTTCGGGCTTCGTTTGCTGCGCGATTCGGCCTCCTTGCACAAGATTGACGGGACCCCTGTCGTGATCAATCGTCCAAGTTCCAGACTTGGCAAAGGGCCGGCTAAAGGTCATGACGAAATAGACCTTGTAGGTTTCCTTTCTTGTGCAGAAGGCGTGGTTTTCCACGTAGCCCTCGATGCGACGATCGCCTACGATTTGTACAGAGGCCGATTCGGTCTTGTTCAGAGTGTGACTGATGGGGAGCAGAACGTTGGCGGGCTTTCCAGCGGGAAACGTGAAACGGGCAACCCCTGTATGGTCTGTCGAACTCAATTCGGCATTGATCCCAGACTCCAGCAGTTGAACTTGGTAGTACCCCGGTGAGGCCTTCTCGCGGTTGTGCGAGTAAGGCGTTTGAAAATCGGATACCTGGGTGACGATGGGGCCGGTTGTTGCTGTGAAGAACACATCCCCTTCATTTGCACAGCCCGCACCGCTCATGTGGGTCATGCTGAAGCCTTTGATTCTGGCCTGGGCGTAGTGGTATCCGGGTCCATGATCTTCAGTATCGGGACTGAGCTGGACCATGCCGAAGGGAGTGGAAACGCCGGGAAAGATGTTGATTCCATCGTCCGGGTCGCCGCCAGTACCGATCATCGGGTTCACGGACTGAAGCGGGCTCGGAGAGCTGGCGGACTGCGGACGGGCGGGGCTCATCATGAGTGAGAACAGCACGATAAGAGCAGACCAGCGCGCCATAGCACTGTACACCACAGGATGCGACTGTGGAGAGATGGTCTGCGCCTTGAGCAAAGTCTTCATCATCTTTCACGATCTCCATGTATCTTGCACGCAATCCGAAACACGTTCAAAGAAAGCTCGGGCCCTCGCCCGCGGCAGGCGGGGCCGCTCAGATTTCGCTCAGCGGGACGGGTCTCTTTTCATGGGCCGAGCGGATAGCGGCGAACGATACCCGTGTTGCCAGCACCGACGCATCTACGCCGCATACCTCCGGACCTTTCCCGAGAATCTGATCGACAAAACGTTCTAGCGCGTGAGCGTGGCCTTTGTCTGGCTCTGCTGTGAATTGCAGCCGCGGATCGTGATACGCAGCGGCCTCGGCACAGGCTGCCCGTTTTTTCTCAAGCCAGCCCGAAACGCCGCCTTCCGTGCCCAGTTGTGGGTGACGATCCTGCACCATTGGGTAGGTCTTTCGCGGGGGAGCGTCTTCGATGCCGGCGGTGCGAACTTCAAGCATATGGTCCACGGCGACATAGCTGCCATTGCCCATGAATTCGTAGAGCTCCTTGCAGTAGCCGAAGGTGCCATTGTTGGCCAGGACAATTGTAGCCAAGGCGCCGCTTTGATAGCGGACGATGACGGCCACATTGAGCATTCCCGTTTCAACCGCCGTCACCTCGACTGGTTCGTCGTCAAGGAACCAATTGCATACATCCGTGAAATGGGTCATCTCAAAAAGCATCGGCCCATAAGGCGCGTGGGTCTTGTCGAATACCCAGCCTTTCCAACTGTGCCAGTCATCGTTGATGCGCACAGAAACTGAGGGGACGCCATCGTCGGCAAGGCGAGGCAGGTCGCTTTCCCGCTGCCAGCGCCAGGGGCATGGCTGAGGATGGATCATGTGGCGTCGGAAGATGCGTTGTGCATCGACCATGGCGGGACTGGCGCGGCGATTGTGGCCAACGCAAAAGGGGATGTTGGCAGCATGAACGACGCGCTGAATTTCACGCATCTCTTCGAGGGTTGTGGCGAGCGGCTTTTCTACGTAAACAGGTTTGCCTTCTTTCGCGGCTAGCGCGATGACCGGCAGGCGAAGCTTCTCTGTCGTGCAAAGACAGATCACATCCACTTCAGGATCGGCGATAGCGCCCTCATAATCGTGGCGGATATGAGTTGCGCCATAGACATCGCGGCACTCCGCCAGCACAGAGTCGCTCAGATCGACACAGGTATGGAGCGTCATGCGTGGGGATTTGACGATATTGGGGATGTGCTGGGCGAGAGCGACGGAGCCACAGCCGATGACGGCGAAGCGAAGAGGCACGGCTGCTGAAGGCACGTTCACACCGACTCCCTACGTTGAACTGGAAAAGCCTGGATGGGGCTGCGCATCGGCAGCCCGCGGGCCGAATTGAGTAAAG
>CAILBQ010000535.1 GCA_903832475.1 uncultured Acidobacteriota bacterium
GCAAGGGCAACGGCGGGTTCTTCGACTCGCTGAGACCGCCCAAGCGACGAAGACCTGTCGCTCGGGGCCTGTCTGCGCTCGCTCAGGATGACGGCAGCTGTTCTTGTTGCTGGTTTCTGTTATCCCACCCTTGAGGATGAGGCTTTCAAGGATGGGGCACCCGGTTTGTGGGCTGGGGCGGAGGAGAATGGGCGGAGCTAGTCGGCGGAGGGTTTGGCGCCGGGGAGGCGTTTGGCGAGGAAGGCGATCTGGCCGGCGTGGTGCGACTCGTGTTCGGCGACGTGGAACCATTTCCAGTAAGTGTTGACCTTAATGCCTTCGAACTGTGGGGTGTCGGTGCCGAGGAGCCACTTGTCGTCGCGTTTTTTGAATTCGGCGAGGTTATGTTCGCGGGATTCGTGGAGGGCGTCGAGGTAGAAGTTGAGGTCGTGGCCTTTGATTTCCTTGCGGCCGGCGTCGCCGAGGTTCATGGCAGGATCCCACTTCTTTTTGATGTCGTCGGACCAGCTGTCCCATTTCATGTTCTGGAAGGTGTTCATGCCGTAGTAGGTTTCGGTGGCGGAGAGGTGGAGGAGGAGGGCGCCGATGGAGTTTGCGTTGGGGTCGATGAGGAAGTCGAGGTCTTTCTGGGAGAGGCCTTTGACGAAGCCGAGGAGGGCGTGGCGGAGGTAGTTGAGTTCGGCGACGAGGATGCCGATCTGCGGGGTGTAGCCGGGCTGAGGGGCAATGATGAAGAGGTTTTCTTCAGGTTTGGGGGCGTCGGGTGCGGCGTGGGCTGAAGCTGAGGCAAGGGAACAGAGGCTGGTGGCGGCAGCAGCGGTAAGGAAGCTCCGGCGGGTGGGAAAGGGCATAGGAATCTCCTGTTGGAAGACCTGTCGGGATCCTCGGGATGGGTAGGGGGATTGTGCTTGGGGAGCGGGTGGGGAGTCAAGGGATTTGGGTGCGTGGGGTGAGGAGCGGGACGCGGGTTCTTCGACTTTGTTCCTGGTGGTGACGGCGGTCTGCGATTTTCTGGTTGATGCCAGTGAGTAGAAGCAGATTCCCCTGAGGGGAATGACAGAAAGAAAAGCAAAGGCAACCGCGGGTCCTTCGACTTCATTCGCTCTGGTCACTGCGGTCTGCGATTTTCTGGTTTCCAGTGGGTAAAGCAGATTCCCCTAAGGGGAATGACAGAAAGAAAAGCAAGGGCAACCGCAGGTCCTTCGACTTCGTCGCTCTGGTCACTGGGCTCTGCGATTTTCTGGTTAGTGCCAGTGAGTAAAAGCAGATTCCCCTGAGGGGAATGACAGAAAGAAAGGCAAGGGCAACGGCGGGTTCTTCGACTCGCTGAGACCACCCAAGCGACGAAGACCTGTCGCTCGGGGCCCGGCTGCGCTCGCTCAGGATGACGGCGTCTGTTGTGGTGGCTGGTTGTTCTGCCGGTTTCTGTTATCCCACCCTTGACGATGAAGCTGTCAAGGATGGGGCACCCAATTTGATAAAGCGAGGCTAGTTGTTGGGGAGGACGGAGGGGTAGGGGAGCCAGGGGGTGGTGAGGATGTTGGCGCCGGTGGTGGAGCTGCATTTCGTGGAGGGGCCGGCGGGGCAGTTCCACCAGTTCTGGGTGGCGTCGATCCAGGCGGCGCCGAGGTTGTCGATGCCGATGCCGCGCTCGTCGAAGTCGTTGAAGTGGACGTCGAGCTGGCCGGTGGGTGCATTGAAGGCGACGTTGATGGACTCGTCGCTGAATTTGTTCTGGGTGATGACGGTGCCGGTGATGGGAGCGACGGAGTAGATGTTGATGCCGGTGGGGCCGGGAGTGAAGGCGTCGTCGGTGTCGGCGGCGTTGCCGTGGATGCGGTTGCCGATGATCTTGTTGTCGTTCAGATTGACGCCGGGCGCGGGGCTGGGGGCCCAGGCGTGGTTATGCATGGTGACGCCGGGGAGTCCGTTGTCGTAGATGTCGTTGTCGATGACGACGTTGGCGGTGTCTGTGGTGCCGGGGAAGGGGGCGAAGATGCCGACGCCGGCGCCGGCGCCGGGTGCTCCCAGGCCGTTGCGGTAGGACTGGTTGCCGGTGATGGTGTTACGGGCTATGCCGAAGGGCCCCCTGGCCGTGGCGACGACGGAGGTGGCGGGCGGGTGGGAGGCGAAGGTGATGCCGCAGTCCCAGGGATTGTCGCGGACGACGTTGCCTTTGTAGATGTTGTCGGAGGTGGGACCGGTTTCGTCGCTGGTGAGGATGCCGCCGGAGTTGTCTTCGACGAGGTTGTCGAGGACGATGCTGTGGTCGACGGCCATGAGGTGGATGCCTTCGCCGCAGTCGTCGGCTTCATTGGTTTCAAAAGCAGGAATGCCGGGGCAGCCTCCTCCGGAGAGCAGGGCCTTGTCGTTGTGGGTGACGTGGTTGCCGGCGAGGGAAACGTTGGAGGCGTTGGCTACGAGGATGCCTTCGAAGTTGGCGTTTTCAACTTTGAAGCCGCTGATCTGGACGCCGGCGATGCCGGCATTGGGAGCTGCGGCCATGCCGTTGATGAAGATGCCGTTGGGCTTGCCGGTAGCGTCGATGACGGGCGGGTGGAAGACGTCGCCGATGAGAGAGAGGGGCTGGGTGATGGTGACGGAGTCGGCGTAGGAGCCGGAGGCGACGCGGATGGTGTCTCCGGGATGGGCGGCGGCGACGGCGGCGGAGATGGTGGCCTTGCAGCCGGATTTGCCGCCGGGGTTGACGCACAGGGTGGCTGCGAGGCTGGAGGCGCCGAAGATGGAGATGGCGGCGCTCAGGAAACAGAGCGCACGAAGGAGCGAGGCTTGCCTGGAGTGGATCATGGGAATCTCCTATAGGGGAAAGCCTGGAAGCATTTGGGGGAAGGCTGGCGCAGGCGGGTTTTCGATTTGGATTCAAAAACCGGAGGCGATTGTAACCCGGAGAAGGAACCCTGACAACGGGGAAAACGTGGAAACGAGATTCAGGCGGGATTCCACATTTTGCGCGTGAGGAGCCATTGGCCGGCGGGGGAGCGACGGAGGACGAGAAGCATTTTGCCCCGGCAATCGAAGGAGGGCTTGTTGGGGATGGCGACAATTTGATGTTCAGTGCACCACTCGGTGGCGAGGTCGCCGGAGAGCTGGAGATCGTGGCATTGCAACTCGAATTTCTCCATGTGGGCCCCGGGGATGGAGGAGGTCACGTTGTTGAAGAAGGCGGCGAGAGCGGGTTTGCCGACGATGGGGTCGGTGGAGGGCAGGAGGCTGATGCCTTCGTCGGCCCAGAGTGCGAGGGTGGCGGAGTTGTCCATGGCGCGGGTGGCGGCAGCGAGATGGTTGTTAAAGGAGTCGATTTCGGAGGCTGGATTGCCGGGAGGCGGGACAGGGGCGGTCTGGGCGAGAGCGGGGAAAGCGAAGGCGAGGAGGAGCAAGGGCAGGAATCGGCGCATGAGGGTCCTTTCGAGAGGGCCGGGACAGGAGGATGGTCTCTGAGGAAACGCCCTCGCTGCGGGGGAGAGCACGGTTGAAAACCGGGGCGATTGTAGACGGGAGAGGCTGGGGCTGCAATGGATTTTGTGGTAATGCTGCGCGAGTGTGGAGTTAGCTCTAGTTAGCCAGCTTCCGAGGGGAGAGAGATGCCAACGGCGTCTGCCTCGACTTTCAGGGACGCCCAGAGCTGCTGAATTTCTGTTTTTCGTCTTTCGGTTTCCCTGGCGATGCTTTCTGTCATCTTGGCGATGCTCGCGGTGAACTGATGGATGAGTCTTTGGCGCAGGCTTTCGACTTTGGTGAGCGTCTCGGCTTCGATGACTTTGGCCTGGTCCCGGGAGTGATCGATGGTGTCGAGGACTTGGCGGATGTCAGTATCGAGCTGGTCGAGCTGGAAATGGTAGGCGGCGAGGAAGCGGCGAATCTCAGTGGCACGGCCACTGGTGCTTTGTTTGGGGAGAGCCTGGTAAAGGGTGATTTCGGCGGCGATGAGGTCGGACGCGCGCCGGAACCATTGGTTGACCAAGGTGCGCATGACGTCGGAACGTTTGGGCCAGAGGAAGGCGAAGCGGGACGCGGGGATGTTTTCGAGGATGGCGCTACGCTCGAAATCCAACTGGCGGGCGAGCTGATCGAGCCGCTCGGGGAAGGCCTCGGTGAGTGCATAGACGCGTGACTGGCAGCGGGCAACCTCGGCGCTGAGCCGTTCCCTGGCATGCTGGATAAGGGCAGCGCGACCCTGCTCGAAATCCCTGGAGCCGTTCTCCTGCATGCGCTTGGTTTCACGCTGGGATCGCTGGATGAGGGAATCGATGTCTTTTTTGGCCTGGTCGGCGGTGGAGAGATAGGTAGATTTGGCGTGTTCGAAGGGGGCAAAGCGCGCAGCGGTGGCGCCGAATTTTCCGGCCACCGAGCCGCCGATACCGCCGACAATGCCGCCGATGATAGTTCCGATGCCGGGGGCGAAGAAAGAGCCCGCGATGGCGCCGGCCTTGGCTCCGAGCAAGCCTCCGCCTGCGACGGCAGCTCCGTCGACGGCCACGTGTGTGGCGGCGCGAAGGAAGGTGGTCTTGTCGTCCGTCAAGAGCTTGAATTCGCGATAGCCGGAGAATAAGACGGTGACCACGGGGAAGTGGGCATCGGCGAAGAAGCCGATGTGTTCGCCGGCGGATGCGCCATGCAGCACTCCCTCAGCTAGGCCGTGATGAGCCTCGGCTGCGGAGACGCCGGCGTGGTGCGACATATCGGCTACGGAGGCTTTCAGCGTCGCTGCGTTTTCGAAGGTGGAGTGCACCATGTGCTTGACCAGGTGGGCGGCGATGGCGCCGAGCCATGCCTCCTGGCCATGTTCCGCGGCTACCGAGAGGTGTTCGAAATGAAAGCCTAAGGAATCGGTCTTGAGGATCAGGTCGATGGTTTTGCCGAAGGCGTGCTCCAGAGCACCGACGTTGATTTTGTCGAATTGCACGATGAGCGGCGCGACTTGGACCATGCCGTCGATGGCCGCGGCGGAGAAGCTGATGGCGCCGATCCAATTGATGGTTCCTGGGTCGAAATCGTGGGCATGGCTGGAGAACTCGATGGGCGGAATGGTGGATGCATGGTTCGCATCGCCGTTCGCACTGCTGGGCCGGGTAGTGAGTTGGGTGGAGTCGAGGATGACGGTGCGCTTTTCGGGAAGTCGCCAGCCCAGGTAGTTTTCCGGCGGAAGGAAGGGAGTTAGTTCGTCCTTGAATCTATGGACTGAGTTTGCGCGCAGTCTTCCGTAGGCAATCAGTACCGACGCAACGGCAATGACAATGGCAACAATGAGCATGGCTGAAGCACCTCATGCGTGATTGGGTTGCCGAGCTTGTACAGCGGCGAGTTAGATTCTCAAGATATGCCCATGTTATCTGAGGGTCAAGGATGAAAATGCAGATTCTGATCAACGGACGAGATGGAGTGCCTGGCCAGAATTGGAGCGCGCGGGGTGGGAAATGACGGATGCGTTGAACGTGGAATCGAGTTCGACGACTGCGACGGCTGGGGTTGGCGAGCTGACTTTCGAGAGGCAAGCGCGCGTCGTTCGACTTTGTTTCCGCTGGGACTTTGCTCAGCGACTGAGTGGTGGGTTTGTGTGAGTGAGAAGCAGATTCCCCTGAGGGGAATGACAGAAAGAAA
>CAILBQ010000536.1 GCA_903832475.1 uncultured Acidobacteriota bacterium
CCTGGCCCGTACGGCAGTAGACACACTTATAGTTGCAGCGGTCCGTGATGGAGACACGCAGGTCCGAAATCACCCGGCCATGGCTGTCCAGCAGTCTGGGTCCGGAATCCTGGGATGATTGGAGTTTCGGCGCGGCGATAATTTGAGGGAAGCTCGCCATCTACAGGTAGGCTAACCCATTTGACGACGCTTCGGAAACGCAGGACTATACAGTTCTTTTGAAGAAGTTCGAACAGAGGTCAGAATCCATGCCAAACGACGGGGAAAGTCGGATCCGGCAACACGCTGCTCGGAGGATTCCGCGGGTGAGGCGGGCGTTTATTCCTAATTGCTCGTCCCGGTTCTCGTCCTGCAGCCTAGTCGATGGGCACAGTTCCGTAGCGCATCAAGGTGCCCAGTCCGCCACAGACCACCACGACGGTTCCTGCGACGAGCATGTAATACGCCATCGGATGAGCCCATCCTGGCGAGTAGGTCAAGTCCTGTCCAACCCATAGCAGCAGCAGAACGCAAATTACAGAAAACTGCCCTGCGATGACCTGAAGCGTCAAGCCCCATTCGCGGCGCTTGTCCAGAGCTTCTACCTGGGCTGGAGTCAAATTGCGTTCGTTGACAGGCAAAAGCATATTGGCCATGGGTGCGTTCTCTCCAAAATCAAAGGGTACGTCTCGTCTCCGCTGATTGTAAATGGCAGGTAGGGCCAGCGCGCAACTGGCATACGCCGGCCTGCGGTCTGGCCTTCTCGATGGTCCCGAATTGGGAGCCATGCGCAGCCGGTGATGCGACGAAGTCATCACGGAATCCGGCGGAACCGTTCGTTTTCAGGCTGTTTAGCAACCGAACTTACAAGAAAGCCAAAGTTTGCAAAGATGTGATCTCAAAGCGTTTTCGGCAACGAATGTTCCCACACGCAACCATGTCATCCCGGCGCACCATGTAGGGTTGGGCTTTTGCGAAGCGAGCTCGATCTCTCTCGTCGGCATTCCGCGGTAATTGGGCGCGCTTTCGTCGAACGACCCAGTTTATGGTGTGGTCGCTTGGCTGCCCGCAGTGGGGGCAAACCAGGGTGTGAGTTCGCTGTTCGTTTGTTTCCGTGAAAAATTCCCGTTCTTCCATCATCGGCGTAACTCCAGCTTTCGCTACGGAGAAAAGTATTCCATACTCGGGAGAGTCATGACGAAACGAAAACCAGGCACCTTCTCGGTAACCAAGGCTGTGAAGTCAAATGCGCGCGACCAGGTTGGTCAACCCAAGCCTAGCCGCGTGCTCGACGACAAGCCCAAGCCGGACGGGCGCGAAAGCAAGCATAAGCCGTCGCTTGAGCAGTTGATTGAGAAGGAAAAGGAAGACTGACGCCATTCCCGGGCTGGGTAGTTCCCATTCAATTGCAGCGGTTAGGGCCGCCGGCAGCGCAAAGAACGCGAACGCTACTGCGGTTGCGCGGGCTGAACGCTGTAGGGTCCGGGCTTGACTGGGTTGCCGGGCGCCGCGGGCTGTGCTTCCCTGGCCGACACGGCAGTCCGCTTCGAATAAATCCGGAACATCACTGCCAGATCCAGCGTTTCGGCCACCGGTTTGCCGGCTTTGATCGCAGGTTCAAATTTCGCCTTCTTGATGGCTTCCACGGCTTTTTCGTCCAGACCGAAACCGATGGGAAGGACCACCGCGATTTCCGTGGGTGTACCGTCAGCTCCAATGACGGTTCGGTACAGCGCCCGGCCGGAAATGCCATTCTCCTGAGCAAATTCGTTCGAGTCAGGAGCTATGGAACTGAGGACTTTGGCCTGCTGGTCAACGGCATTGGATCGCAGAACGCTGGGATCGTGTGGGCGGTATTCGAGGCCAGCCTTCCGAGCTTGGAAGTAGAGTTGCCAGAACTCGGGCATCTGTTCCTGCAAGCGCGCATCCAGGCCGGTCGCGAAGACTTTATCCAGCGCTCGGCGCAGCATTGCCGATGCCTGGGCCGATGACGTAGCAGTTTTCGCATCGGATGCAGTCAGGCCAGGCGTCTCGGAAGGCGTTTCAGCCGCTTGCTCTGCGGGATTATCGGGATTTTTCTCCGTTTTCTGATCAGCGCCAGAGCTGGCGGTGCCGACAGCAGTAACCGTCGAGGCGCCAGGCTCCGAATTTGCCGGCGACACGGCCGGGGAAGTCGGCGGAACTCCCGGTCTCGGCAATGTCCCTTTCCCGTTCTTTGCCGTCTTTGCCTTTACTGTCTTGGATTTCATGACCTGTTCGCGATCGATGGTGATTTTCAGCACCTTTTTCCTGGGAGTGATCTTGATCCGCTCGACGTCTTTGCCCGGGTCTGCGTCGATGATTCCCGCAATATAGTGCAGTGCGTAGCGCGCTCCCTCGAGTTCCACCTTGTGTTTGCTCAGGCGGACTTTGTCGACCTGGACACCACTCAAAGTGAAGGAGCCTTGTGCTGGATGCCCGATTGCGTCGCCATTCTCCGTGAAGCTGAGAGAATCGCCCAGGTATCCGCCACGAAGAAAAAGCGGCTTCCCGACGAGCTGGCGTTGAAGTTCCTCTTCGGTTACCTCACCCTGGTTCGCAGAGAAGTTCATCGGCGATGCCGTTCCTGCTGATCCTGCACTGGAGGGAGCAGCGGCGGGCAGCGCATTCGGCCCGGTCTCGGCACTTGCCTGAGGAGCACTTTGCGCAGCGCAATGCATAGTGGCACCGCAGCTCAGCACGAAACTCGCAACGGCGAAAAAAGCCAAGAAAGAGGACTGCAGCCAGCCGACATTTTTTGGGCGGACAAGGAGAGGCACAGTGCAAAAAGCAGTTTTGGCAAGAAATTGCATAGGGTGACCTGAAGGAAACTGTAGCAGCAAAGCGACTGTATCTCCTCAGAACTTGTTCAGTTTTTGCCCGTCTTCTTGTCGAATTGCCACAAAATCCGGCGAAAAAGTCCCATCATTCGCCTCAGGTCCGCGTCATTCGGCATGAGTCGCCGTAACAGGACGCGCATCGCCTCGCCGTTGGCCGAACGCATGCCTCGAGTCGTGTAGTTGGCTGCGGCCATCGTCTCCTCGATCAGCTCTGCCAGACGATCGAGCTGTCCCGAAGTGGGATTTTGATGGCCCTCCTTGGGGTCGATCTCTAAAACCGGGCTGGTTCCAAGACCCGAATGAGCTTGGCCGTCGAAATTTGTGCGCGAAAGCTCATAGAGGCAAACCGCGACGGCCTGTCCCAGGTTCATGGATGGCTGTGCCTCGCTCGTATCGATGACGATCAGCGCATGGCACCAGGAGAGGTCGTCGCTGGTCAGTCCATGCTTCTCCGACCCGAAGACCAGAGCGATGCGGTTGCGGTCTATCCGCTCGGCGGACAGAGCATGGCGAACCTGCGCAGCAGCCTCGGGAAGGCCCAGAATGGCCTGTTCCGGCTTTCTCCGATCCAGCGATCCCGTACCCACAACCAAATTGCAGGAGCGAACCGCGTCGGCGAGCGTTTCGAAGACCTTCGCCTCGCGAAGCAGATCCGGAGCGCCGACTGCCGATTTCGCTTCCATCCAATTAACAGCAAACGGCGCCACGATGCTCAGGCGGCGAAATCCGAAATTCGCCATTGCCCGTGCCGCTGCGCCAATGTTCAACGGATTGCGCGGAGATACAAGCACAATCTCGACGCGGTCGCACTGGTCAGGAGTCAGCAAACCCTGATTTTAACTGGGCGCAGACGGCGCAACCGGGACGACTTCCATAGGAGCTCGCCATGCAGACTGGCCCTCAGCATCCCAGTGCAGAAATTTGCCACATCCTTACCACACGGCTCACACTGGATTCAACGCAATCGGAAAATCTCAGAACCAGGCATTTCGTCGCCTACCAGACTGTGCGTGGCGGCGGAAACACATCCCATTTTGAGAAAATAGAACGATGGCTTCTTTGGAAGGTATACAGCTTGGGATGAACGTTCGGAATTTACAGGGAATCACCTGGAATGAGGGGCTGCTGGCCCAGGCGCACCGGCTTTGCGATGCCGCTCGTCTCTGTTCCCAACGTGGGTGGGTGCCCGCTACGTCCGGCAACTTCAGTTTCCGCGACCGTGCGAGCGGACGCATTCTGATTACAGCCAGCGGTCTCGACAAAGGCGCTCTCTCTCCGACGGATCTGCTCGAAATCGATGCAGACTGCAATTCTCTCGCCGGAAACGGCAAACCATCGGCTGAGACCAGCATCCACGGCGTTATCTATCGCTGTCAGCCGGAAGCCCGCGCGATCTTCCACGTTCACAGCATCTGGAATACGCTCATTTCAGAACACTTCGGCGATAAGGGCGGCCTGGTTCTGGAAGGCTATGAATTGCTGAAAGCGCTAAGTGGAGTCTCGACACATCTGCACCGGGAATTGGTTCCAATCCTCGAAAATTCTCAGGATTACGCAGTTCTCTCTGCCGAAGTGGCCAAAGTGCTGCGCAACATTCCCCATGCGCACGGCGTGTTATTGCGCCGGCACGGACTTTATACTTGGGGTGAATCGATTCCCGGCGCGTGGCGACACCTGGAAGCCCTGGAATTTTTGTTCGAGGCGGAAAGCCGTCACTTGATGGTCCCGGGAAGTTGGTAGAGGCAGCCTTCGCTACAGGAGGCGACTGCTTCTGACGGAAAAGTTTGTTCTGAAACACCATAAGAGGTCTGGCGATGGCAGTCTTGAGTATTCCCAAATTGGGCATTCGAGCCGAGAATGAGCTTGAAATCAAGCGGCGGTTAAGCGAGGCCGGTATTGAATACGAGCGCTGGGACCTTTCGCGAGTTCCCGCCGACGCCACAGCCGATCAGGTCCTCGCCGCGTATGCGCCTGAAATTGAAGCGATGAAGCAGCGAGGCGGGTACACTACCGCCGACGTCGTCGACATCACTCCTGAAACGCCGAACCTGGAGCCGATGCTCGCCCGCTTCGACAAGGAGCACACCCACGCCGAAGACGAAGTACGCTTCATTCTTGCCGGCCGCGGCATCTTCTTTCTTCATATCGCGGATGAAGTGCTTTCCGTCGAAGTTCACCCCGGCGATATGCTGCGCGTACCCCGCGGGACCACGCACTGGTTCACGCTTTGCAGCGATCGCCGCATCCGCGCCATTCGCTGGTTTCAGAACACGTCCGGCTGGACGCCGGAATATACAGGTTCCGGCGTGGATCAGCAGCACCAGCCCCTCTGCTTCGGCCCGGCCTACCTCGGAGCCCGCGTAGAAACCAAGATCCATGTCTGATGCCGCCGCACCGTTGCTGGAGCAGTCGGCGTCCCGTCCGCAGGTTTATCTTCTCGACGTGGAAGGGACCACTTCGCCGATTTCTCTGATCTCTGAGCAGCTGTTCC
>CAILBQ010000537.1 GCA_903832475.1 uncultured Acidobacteriota bacterium
ATCCTTTTCTGATGGTAAACGGCTTAGGTAACACTTCACGGTTTTCTATTTTTGCTTTGTGAAATCCGGCTAAGCACGAAGATCCATACTTCGGCCCCGTCGTTTTCTGTTGATATTGTTTCATAGGATATACACCGTATATCCATGAAAACACCAACCAGAACTCGTAAAACAAAACATGTTTCACCGACGCTTGTCTCTGGGGTCGCGCCGATGGGCAAGGTGTTTAAGTCGGGCAACTCGGCAGCACTGCGCCTCCCCGCTGGACTCGGCGTCTCTATCGGAAAATCGTTCGTCCTGACCTCCACGCCGTCCGGCTTTGTGGCCACCGACCCGGGTGACCTGGCTAGGCGTCGCAAGGAGCTCGCTGCCCTCTACGGGTCAGCCCCCGATTTTCCCCTCCGCGAGTCGTGATCATGCCAAGCCATGATCTACCTGCCCGACACGAACGCCTTTTCCCGATTCTTTCGCGGGACCAAGGAAAACGAGTCTCTTCGCGATCGAATCATCGCGCAGCTTCCGTTTTGCCGAATTTCTTCAATTGTTCTCAGTGACCTCGAATATGGAGCCTCAAAATCCGGTGTACCGATTCATCGCGAACGCGTCGCTCGGCTTCGCTCAATGATTCCTGATGTCGCCGCTTTTGATGCCGACTCGGCAGCCTATGCCGGCAACGTCAGGGCATATCTTGCGAATCTCAAACCGAATGCTCAGCCCATCGGCCACTATGATGCGCTGCTCGCCGGGCAAGCCCTCGCTCTTGGAGCCTGCGTTGTGACTGATAATACGGGTGAATTTCGCCGCGTGCCGGGACTCATTGTTGAAAATTGGTAGCGGCGAGGCCACGTGCCTGCCTCCATTTCTCGGCAATCCCTTCAATCCTCTCCGTGCGGTTGCCTTTTCTGCTTGCGGCGCACACCGCAGCCGGAGACTCTAGCCCTTCAGCGAGCAAGTCGGGGCGTAGCTTAGCCTGGTAGAGCGCTACGTTCGGGACGTAGACAATGGTTATTAACCATCAGCGTCTTACCATAGTGACTGTGAAATCAGACGCATTTAAGTGTGAAATTGGAGACCGATATATCCCTCACTCTTGACGACGCGATATGTAATACATAGTTTTACTTCATGCTCAAAACCATTTCAAAAGTCGGCAACTCCCAGGGCATCATTTTCGATACCGCCCTAATGGAACTCGCCCACCTGCGAACCGGCGACGAGGTGAACGTCGAGGTTCATGAAGGTGGAACTATCACCATCACTCCCCTCCGCAAGGAGCCTTCACGTGAGGAAATCTCGAAAGCCATCAAGGGAACGATGAAGGACTATGCGCGCACGATGCGACGACTGGCATGAGCAAGAAATCCGGTAACCCATTTTACCATCTTACGGTCGAGGTTGTGCAAGAGATTCACGCCGAAGCAATCGGCCAGTTCGGTGGTTCAGCTGGGATTCGCGAAATGGCGTTGCTTGAATCTGCCGTCGCCGCGCCCCAGGCGAGCTTCGGCGGAGAGTCCGTCTACACAGACCTTGCCGAAGTTGCCGCCGCATATCTATTTTTTCTTTGCCGCAACCACCCTTTCGTGGACGGAAACAAGAGGGCGGCCCTGGGCTCCTGCATTATTTTTCTGCGATTGAATGGCGTCGAACCCCAATCGGACAGCCAGGCATGGGAAGACCTAACGCTCGACGTTGCCGCCTCAAGAATAGACCGCGAACAAACGACCATGCGGCTACGCGCTCTTCTTCCTGCCTAGATTGGCACGCCGAAAGACAGATGACCGGGTTCATGAATTCGCGGGGAAGGTACAGAATTCCCGCACAACCGGCTGCATACAGATCGGCAAGTTTGCTTCAATGTTTTACCACGCGCGACTGACAGAGCCGTTGGCTCTTCCATGACCGCTGGCGGCGACGCGGAATATCCTCCCACGCTGTTGGCAAGCGGTGCGCCTTGAGGTCCAGAATCCCCTCATCGCAGTCCGCAAAGGCCCAAGTTCGCGAACGCTGGGTGCGGGGTTGCCGGAGCCATCCGGGACCGCCGCGCCCTTTGCGCGTGCCTGGAACGGGTTCCATACGGAAGCGACAGGTGTTTTCATGATAAGCGCTCCGCATCGGAGTTCCGTGCGGCCACTCTGACTGGCAAGGGAATTGATTGGGCATCGTTAAGGCCGATGCCCACCGTCATTGACGGGAATCGGCCCTAATGCCTTTTGGCGCTCATATCCATTTGCCGCAGGTTAAGTGCCCGCATTGTCCTCGCAAACTGAAACTCTAGCTGCACCCCCCCGGATTTCACAATGCCCCTCAACAACCCGATACATTGGGCTCTATCCCAAAGGACGACCAAGCGCTCCTTTTCTGCTTGCGACACCCACTTCCACCAGCGACTCTGGCCCCTCAGCGAGCAAGTCGGGGCGTAGCTTAGCCTGGTAGAGCGCTACGTTCGGGACGTAGAGGTCGCGAGTTCGAATCTCGCCGCCCCGACCATTTTGCCGCTCCGCGCCTGCCGGGCGCACTGACGGCTTGCCGGAAAGACGCGTTCGCCGCTAGCTTCCGGCCTCCTCCTTCGGCCGGCCCTGGACGGCCGGCGTCCCGGCGGAACACTTTCCATGGCACTCTCGCAGCTGACCGACGAACAAATCGAAACCTGGCCGCGGGAGAGAAAGGATGCCTGGTGGCGCGAGCACGTCTACCGCGGGGACATGCCCCAGCTCACCCTCCGATCGGCGCTCACGGGCTTCCTTCTCGGCAGCCTCCTGTCCGCCACGGCGCTCTACATCGGCGCAAAGACCGGGATCGCCATCGGCGTCGGCATGACCTCCGTGATCACGGCCTTCGCGGTCTTCCGTGTCCTCTCCCAAAGCGGCGTCGCAAGCGACATCACCATCCTCGAGAACAACTGCGCCCAGTCGATTGCCACCGCCGCGGGCCACATGATGGTGCCGCTCACCTCGAGCATGGCGGCGTACATGCTGGTCACGGGCCGGATCGTTCCCTGGTGGCAGCTGCTCGTCTGGTGCGCGGTGATCGCCGTCCTCGGCATGCTGATCGCGTTCCCCATGAAGCGCCGGTTCATCAACGACGACCAGCTGCCCTTTCCCGAGGGCCGCGCCTCGGGCGTCGTCCTGGACGCGCTCTACACGGGCGAGTCGGGGGCCGGCATGGCGAAGGCGCGGCTCCTGGCCGGCGCCGCCCTGCTTTCCGCAGGCTACCAGTTTATCTCGAGCGGCGGCTGGATGAAACTCGTCCAGTTCAAGCTGCTGCACATGGACCGGTGGGCGGGGCTCAAGTCGCCGTGGACCTTCAGCCAGCGGCTGGATGACTACTATTACGGCGCCGCAGCCCGCCTGCACCTCTGGACCCCCACCTTGGGGGGCATCGACGTGCGTCAGCTGGGCCTGAGGCTCACCCTGGACTCGGCCTTGGTCGGCATCGGCGGCCTGATGGGCATCCGCATCGCCTCCAGCGTGCTCCTGGGGACGATCGTGAACTATGTGATCCTTGCCCCGATCATGATCCACCGCGGCGACATCCACGCGTACACCTCCCCCAGCGGCGCCCTGGTGAGGATCTCCCGCGGCGAGATCGTGAACCAGTGGTCGCTCTGGTGGGCGGTCGCCATGATGGTCACCGGCTCCCTGGTCGGCCTCCTCTCCAGGCCCGCCCTGTTTGTGAACGCGTGGCGTTCCCTGCGGGGCCCCGGCGCCGCCGCGACCCGCGCGGCCGACGGGCTAGCCGACATCGAATTTCCCCCGGTCCTTTCCTTCATCGGCGTGCCGCTGTGCAGCATTCTGGGGGCCTGGGTGACGCATGCCTTCTTCGGCGTCCCCTGGCTCCTCGCCTTCGTCTGCCTGCCGCTCGTCTTCGCGCTGGCGGTCATCTGCGCCCATTCGATGGCCCTCACGTCCTGGTCGCCCACCGGCGCCCTGGCCAAGATCACCCAGTTCTCGGTCGGCGCCGTGGACCGCGCCAATCCGGCGAGCAACCTGATCCCCGCCGGGATGACGGCCGAGGTGGCCGCCAATGCCGCAAATATCCTCTCGGACATCAAGTGCGGCTACATGCTGGGCGCCAAGCCCCGCCAGCAGGCGATCGGCCACCTGATCGGTATCCTCGCGGGCTCCCTGACCGCGATTCCCCTGTTCTTCCTCTTGTTCCTGCCGCCGGGCCCAGGCGGCGTGCGCTCGGTCTCCACCCTGGTCTCGGACCAGTTTGCGATGCCGGCCGCCCTCCAATGGAAAGGGGTGGCCGACCTGATCACGAAGGGCCTGCACAGCCTGCCCGCCTCGGCGGTGGTGGCGGTCGCCGTCGCCGCGGCGGCGGCCGCGCTGATCGAGGGAATCGGCGTCGCCACGAAGGGGCGCCTGCCGCTGTCGGCGGTGTCGATCGGGCTCGGCGTCGTGCTGCCCCCCGAGGCCTGCCTCTGCATGTGGCTCGGCGCCCTGCTCTTCTGGGTCCTTGGCCGCCGCAATGCGGCCCCCGGCACCCGCGGACACGCCTTCTGGGTCCAAGGCTGCGAGCCGATCTGCGCCGGGCTTATTTCGGGAGCGGCCCTGGTCGGCATCGGCGACGCGGTGGTCACCGTCCTCCTTACCTAGGGGCCCCCAGGACGCCCGATTGTGCGGGTTGCATTACAATACTGTGACGGAACTGTTGCGCGATTGACACTCCACGCGCCCACCCCAAAACCCGTTGCACGCCCCCCCATGAAAATCCACGTCTTCGACAACACGACCGACTACAAGATTGTCCCTGCCGGAACCGTCATCTTCAAGGCGGGTGACGCGGGCGATTCGATGTACGCCGTGCTCGGCGGCGAGGTGGACATCCTCGTCAACGGCAAGGTGATCGAGACGGTGGGCTCGCACGGCATCTTTGGGGAGATGGCGCTGGTCGAGGACCAGCCCCGCTCGGCCGACGCCGTCGTGAAGACCGAGGCCAAGCTCGTGAAGGTGGACCGCAACCGCTTCCTCTTCATGGTGCAGCAGACCCCCTACTTCGCGCTCCACCTGATCGCGATCGTCACCGAGCGCCTGAGGCGCCTGATGGCGGAAAAGCTCTAGGCGTACGCCGCGACCGCCCGGTCGAGCACGTCGCCGAGCGAAAGCGCCCGCCCCTCCCCCTCCGAGCGAAGGCGGACCGCGTCGTCTACCCGAGAGCGCGCGGCCTCGATCTCGCCCTCCAGGCGCGCGGCGTCCGCCGGCTCCAGCGGCGCACCGATCGCCGTCCGCAGGGCGGTCGCCGCGGCGAAGAACAGGAGCCCCGAGGCGGGATCGTCGACCAGGCTGCCCAGCCTGCCGAAACCCTCGAGCAGGAACGCCAGCGCCCGCTGGTCGCCGAGTTCGCGGTTGATCGTGATGCTTTCCCGCAGGCAGCGAAGCGCCAGCGGCGCGTCCGCCGTGTCGAGCGCGAACTCCGCCAGGCTCGTCAGGGAATTCGCGGTCGACCAGCGGTCGCCGACTGTGCGGTTGATGAGGACGCTCTCCTCCAGGAGCTCGCGGGCGCGGTCAAACTCCCGGCGGAAGCGCAGCGTGAAGCCCAGGTTGTTCAGCGAATTGGCGATCTCGCGCGGATCGTTCAG
>CAILBQ010000538.1 GCA_903832475.1 uncultured Acidobacteriota bacterium
ATGCAGAGCTGCCCCGAGTTCGAACGCATGCTCCTGCGCTCCGGCATTCTCCTCATCAAGTACTGGTTTTCCGTCAGCGATGAAGAGCAGGAGCGCCGCTTCCAGAAGCGCATGAAAGATGCCACCAAGCGTTGGAAGCTCAGCCCCATGGACCTGGAATCACGTAGCCACTGGGCCGACTACTCTCGCGCCAAAGACGATATGTTCGCTGTCACCGATACCAAGCATGCGCCCTGGTATGTCGTGAATGCTGAGAATAAGAAGTCCGCACGCCTCAACGTCATTCGCCATCTGCTTTCCACGGTTCCCTACCGTGACCTCACGCCCGAGCCGCTCGCGTTGCCCCCGCTGATCAAGGGAAAATACGTGCGCCCGCCCATGCACGAGCAAAATTTCATCCCGGAAATCTACAAGCCCTAGACGTCCCATGAGTCAGGCTGGGCGACGAGCGCAGGCGCACTCTGTCTTTTCCAATCTGACGGGAACTCGAGGATCCCCTACTTGCAGCGATCATGCGGCAAGGAGGGGATTGCGAGAGTGCTTCGTTAGGGACCGACCACGCTTTTTAATTCATTGTTTGTCCCCGTCGACACGCAGACCACCTTGCCTGTCGTCAACGGAGTGCACGATGGTGAGCCAAGAAACTCCGCGCCCGGCGCTGCGATCCAGCCCGACCATGTCGTTCCGTCGTACGAATTCCCGTAAAACTCGTTATTGCCTATCAGCCCAACCGCTCCGCAGACCAGCTGATCGAGTGCCTGCGTGGTGCAGCTCGCGTTGTCGTTCAGCGTCCCGCCCAGCCCGGAATATGCTGTCCAGTTGCCGGCCGTCCAAGTGCCGCCGTTGAAAGTGCTCACATACACGCCGTCATTGGTCGCCTTCGCAAAGCACGCTACCTCGCCGTTTGGCTTCCAGAAGGTGCAATTCGTGGTGCCTCCGCCCTGACCTCCGATGTTGATCAGTCCTTTCCACGATCCACCTGCAAAGCGGTCTACCACCGTCGTGCCTCCAACGGTATAGAACGAACAGATCACCCCGGTGTCATGATCGCTCGTGCAACTCGGCGTTGAAACCGCGACTGTTGTTATGTTCGCGAAGGCGCTCCACTTGCCGCCGCTATAAAGTGTCCAGGCCAAGCCGCCGGCCGCATTACGCGCAACGCACAGCACCTGCCCGGCAAGGTATTCCGCGCAACTCGGAGCGGAATACAGCGATCCCGCTACCGTCGCTGGCGTGCCCCACGTTGTCCCTGTCAGGACTGCCACCTCAAGGCCGCCTCCAGCTTCGGTAGCTGCACAGAAAACCTTCCCGTCGCCGTCGCTGGTGCAAGTGGGACCCGACGCTACCGCGCCCGTCAGCGCCGTCCATGTGCCCCACGTCGTCCCGTTGTACTGGTTCACCATCATGGCTGATTTTTCGCCCAGCACTGCGCAGGCCACGTGGTCGTTCCCGGCCTGCGCGCACGATGGATTGCCAATCGCCGTAGCCGTGCCGGTCGAAGTGAAACCGCTCCAATTCGCCCAGGCTGGTGTGACCGTCAAGACCGCTATCAGGGTAAGCCACGCGAAACGGGTTCGCGTCGCGATGATCCTGTCAAATTCCGACTTAAGATGCATCCTCTTCATTTGTCCTCCTCTGGACGGGAGGAGAATTCGCAGCGTTATCCTCCCATCTACAAATGCGGAAAGCGCGCCGCAAAAGGTTCACCTTAGGATTTTTCGGAAATCGTACCGGCACAAGGACGGCGTACTTCTTAGGCAAACGGGACACAAAGGTAAAAGGGAGAAATAGGGATTTTTTACAGCCTCTTCAAAAACGCCAGTGCCTTGTCCAACTCTGGAAACAGCTTCTCATCCGCCTTGAACGCCTTTCCGTGAACACATCGCCGCGTCCCGCGCACGCTTACCGGATGCTTCAAATGCAGCATCTCGTGGTACAGCAGGTACTCGACCGCATAGCGCGGCGAAGAAGGCCGATCGAAGACCCGGCTAACCACGATGGTGTTATGGGCAGCATCGTAGTGGCCCAGCAGCCGCTTTGCCGCTTGCTCGCTCCAGGTCAACTGCGGTCGCCCCAGCAGTCCATGAAAAAACCGCTCGTTCAGCGAATCGAACACTTCTTCAAGGTTGTAATACCGACCCTCTGGCCCGGAAAATCGCTTCGCTCCCCTCGAGCTGCGAATTTGTTCCGTCTGACGCGCCACCGCTTCGCTGTATTGAAACCGCTTGTAGCGATGATTGTGCGCCGCGCTGATCGGCTTCTTGTAAATCTTCGCAATCAGGATATGCGCAATCGCATGCAATACGGTATCCGGTGCGCCTTCAAGCAGATCCGAAAGACTCACATGCAGTTGCCCATCTCTCAAGCGAATAGTCGTATTCAGCGAGACGAATCGCCGAAATCGAATGTGAAACTCTGGGATCGGCGCACGCGGCCGCAATACCCGGTATTCCTGCTCGAAAATGGAGACAACATCCGCAGCCACTTTTTCGGAGATTAGCAGAGTACCCCGCGAAGAGGTTTTTGTCCCGCGTGTGCGGCTCAACGTCCGGGCAGCAGGCACGGGCGCAGCCTCCACCGGGGATTTGCTCAAGAAGTCAAACAAACCTCTAAGCAAGGAAGCCGCTTCCTTCCGCTTCCGAAGCTGGTCCAGCCAACAATTGCTGCTTCCACTCGAGAATCCGCGCCCGCGCTGCGGCCGCTTCCGCCTCCGGTACATGCCCACCCTTTTGCAACGCGATTGACAGACTAGTATGCGCAAGAGGGTCATGCGGGGTGAGCACTGTCAGCGCGAGAGCCGCCGCGATTGCCGCCTCAAATTGTTCGCCGTCTCTCAGCGCACGAACCAATCCATGATGCGCTTCCACATGTCCGGAGTCGACCGCGATCGCCTCGCGAAAAACCCCTGCCGCAGAGTGCCAGTCTCCCTCCGCTAGCAGCTCCAGTCCGCGTTGAGAAAGCAAATCGGCTTCCGAAGCCGAAAGTACGTCGGATTGTGCCGAAGACGTCGTCACACCTCTATGCTATCAAGCACGGCTAGAAGGTGCAGGTTCAACCGCATCATGGTTCATTGATCCGGTGCCACAACCCTTTATCGGTTTCAGCGATGGGCGCGGCCAGGTTGACGGCACCCCTCGGCAGAACCACCACATCCACACGCCGATTGGCCGCTCGCCCTCCTTCTGTTTCATTCGAAGCCACCGGATGAAACTCCGCGTATCCCGCTGCCGAAACCCGCTCAGGGATCACATCTTTCGTTCCCAAAAACACCCGCGCCACGCGCGTCGCCCGCGCCGCCGATAACTCCCAGTTCGAATCAAACTCCGCATTATGAATCGGCACATTATCCGTGTGTCCCTCAATACGCAGGTTGTAAGGCGTTTGCCCGAGCAGCACTCCAATCTCTTCCAGTAAAGGCTGCGTCGCGGCATGAGGGGTGGCCGATCCGGAACTAAAAAAGCCCGCCTCGCGCAAACTGATCACCAGGCCCTCGCGGCCCATCTGCACCGACACCGTATGATCCGCAATCTGGTTCGATAGCAGCTTCTGCAGTTGCTTCTGAATACGCCCGAGGTCCTCGCGCACCTTGCCCGGCGCCCATATCTGCTCGCCCATGACAATGTTCATCGGTACTATAGCGGTATCCGGGCTGGCCTTATCCTGGTTGAACACGGACACATTTTTCAGCTTCCCCGCATTGGCGTCTTCCTTGGCAAACAGCCCCAGCGTATGGAAAGCCGAATCAATTGCCTGTGAAACCAGCGCCTGCTTCTTCTGGTCTGCCTTCGAAGAGGCGTATAACACCACAAAAAAAGCAAACATCAGCGTAATGAAATCCGCATAACTCACCAGCCAGCGCTCGTGGCTTGCATGCGACTTGCCGATAGCTCCACGCTTCACGCCGCCAACTCCTTCACGTTTCTCTTTTGTTCTTCCAGAAATCCGCCCAGCTTCACTTCCAGCATGCGCGGATTGATTCCCTCCAGAATGGAGATCACTCCCTCCAGCATCATTTCCCGGCGCTGATGATCCTCCCGCAGGCGAATCCGCATTTTACCCGCCGCCGGTAAGAAGAAAAGATTCGCTGCACCCACTCCATAAATTGTTGCCACAAAGGCTACCGCGATCCCTTTGCCCACCTCGTCGATCTTGTCCAAGTGCTGCATTACCTGGATCAACCCCAGCACAGCACCCAAAATGCCGATGGTTGGCGAAAATCCCCCTGCCGACTCGAACACCGCCGGCAACCTGTCTTCACTCTCCGCCCGCGAATCCATGCTCAGCGAAAGAATCTTGCGTAACTCTGCCGGCTCTGTCCCATCTACCGCCAGCATCAGTGCGTGCTTCAGGAATGGCTCCTGGATCCCCTGCAAATCTGCGTCCAGCGAAACTACCCCCAGCCTCCGTGCCTTATTGGCATAGGAAACCAGCACCTGGATCAACTTCAGATTCCGGTCGTGGGGCGTAAAGAACACGTGACCCAGCCGCCGGAACGCCTCCACAATCGTGTGCAGCGGGAATTGCAGCAGCACAGCCCCCAGCGTACCGCCGAACACGATCATCGCCGCCGTCGGCTGAAAGATCTGGCCCAGGTTTCCGCCCTCCAGCAATAATCCAGCGACGATCCCGCAGATCGCCAGCAACACTCCGCCAAAACTTGCCTTATCCATCGTAGGTTCCTCGCCGAATCTTGCCGCCAACCGTCGCCACGTGCCCACTCACGCCGCCATCCGAATAGTGTGTGGTCAGATCTCTGCCTTATCCTCGCCGCCGAAAGCCAGAGATGCATCGCCCGCTGCATAAGGACGCAGGCTGCTGATGGCCGCCATCCGATGCAGGCTGTTCTCGCCCTGCGATCGCGAAGCTACCGCCGCCAGCAGTGTGGCCCGATACGCCAGGACTCTATCGAGAATCTCCTCGCAACTCTCCCGCACAATCAGCTTTTCGCCATGAATCAGCGTCAACATCGTGTCCGGCGATGCCTCTGCCGTCTTGATCAAATCGCTGTTGAGAATCATCCGATTTCCGTTGAGCCGAGTTACTTCGATCATGAGAAATTCCCCTTCAACTTTGCCTATCGGCGTACACGCCTTGTTCAATAGCAAGCGCTCGCGGCGTCCACCTTCCGGCATTCCAGAAACGATCCCGCTAAAGCCTTCCTCCTTCCCGCCGATACACAAGCCAGATGCAGCGGCAGCCTATCGGGCAAGCCTTCCCCTCCTGGGGATCAGGACTCGCTCCCCCAGCCTTCCCGCAATTCCATGCATCCCCAGGAGTACCCCATGGCTTTGGGTGTATTGAATAATCTCTCCGCACAGTACGCTTCCAACAACCTCAACAACACCAACGCGAGCCTGCAAAAGGTTCTGCAAGAGCTTTCGTCCGGTTCCAAGATCAATTCCGGCTCCGACGACGCCGCTGGCCTCTCGCTGGTCAATGGCCTGCAAGCCAACACCAACGCTCTCGCGCAGTCCTCTACCAACGCCAATGAAGGTGTCGGCCTGTTGCAAGTGGCCGACGGAGCTCTCTCGCAAGTGAATAACCTGCTTAACCGTGCTGTCACGCTGGCTACCGAAGTCGGCAACGGCACTCTCACCACCACGCAAAGCGCGGCCGCCAACCAGGAGTATGCGTCGATTCTTTCCGAGATCAACAACATCGGCGCCACCACCACCTTCAACTCCAGCCAGGTCTTCACCGGCGCGTCCGCAGGCACCAGCATCTATACCGGCGACTCCACTACCACCGGCGCATCGATCGACAACCTCTACTTCGCGCCTCTCACCTCGGCCACCGTCGGCGACTCTGGCGGCACCGTTGTACAAAGCTCGTCGGGTGTCTTCTTCGATCTGTCGAAAGACTCGTCGACCGTCCTCACCACGGCAGCGTTGACGACGGATACCATTTCCGGCGGTATCAAGTTCACCGTAACCAACGCCGATGGAACCACCACCAACTTCACTACCACCGCCACCACCGTCAGCGGACTGATCGCCGAAATCAACAAGGACGGCATCGCCGGTGTAACCGCCAGCCTCAGCACCTCTGGCGCGGTCGGCGACACTGCTAACGCCGTATCCACGGCTACCGGCTTGCTGCTCACCAATACCAACAGCAGCGTGGTTATCGCTACCGCCACCTTGAAGGATCTGACCTCGGCCGAAGCAGCTGCTCCGACCGCCTTCACTTCCACAAAGGGCACCGAAACCATCAGCTACCAGCTCGGTGCGAACGAGTCAACCACCAACCTCGCCACTACCGATCTGCTCAATTCCAGCGACGCCCAGACTGCGCTGACCACCATCAACGCGGCCATCAACAATGTTTCCGCCCAGCGCGGCTACCTCGGAGCCCAGGTCAACACACTCAACGCGGCTTCGCAGGTTTCCACCACACAGCAGGAAAACATCACCTCCGCACAGAACGCTGTTCAGGCCACCGACTATGCGGCCGCGACCTCGGCTCTGTCCAAGTATGAAATCTTGAGCCAGACCGGCATCTCCGCCCTGGCCCAGGCCAACAGTCTGCAGCAGGAAGTTACCAAGCTGCTGCAGTAGTCCAACGCAAACAACTCCGGGGAAGGTGGCGACACCTTCCCCCTTTTTTGGGCTGCCAGTCAGCCAGGTGCAAGCGATCTGAAAAATTCTTAACTCATTCACTGCGGGCACTGGTCATCCGCCTGCCGCATCCTCAGGGGGGAGATTCTCATGGGCATTGTGGGTATCAGCTTTGGCTCACCAACCGCCGGCACTGGCTTTGACGTCAGCTCGACAGTCAGCCAGATCGTCGCCAACCTGCAAAATGTGGAAACACCCTGGAAGACCCAGCTCTCCTCGCTCGAAAGCCAGGACTCAGTCATCTCCACCCTGGGTGGCTTACTCTCCACCCTGTCTACCGACGTAGGCAACCTGACTGAGATCCAGGGCGTGCTTTCCGGCAAGCAGGGATCCAGCTCCGATACCAACGTGCTCGCACTGACCTCGGCTTCCAACTCCGCCGTAGCCGGCACTCACAACATCGTCGTCAACTCTCTCGCCGCGACTTCTTCCGGCTACATGACCGAGATCACCAACGCCTCCGACAGCCTCGCTGGCTCCATCAGCATCAAGGTTGGTTCCGGCACGGCCCAGACCATCACCGTCGGCGCTTCCAGCAACACCCTGGCCACCCTGGCCACGGCCATCAATTCCGCCGGTATCGGCGTCACCGCCAGCGTGCTCACAGACGCCACGGGCTCCCGGCTCTCTCTCGTTTCCTCAACCTCCGGCGCCGGCGGAAACCTCACCATCACCTCCGCGCTCACCGACTCCACGACTTCCGCGGCTCTGGCTTACACCGCCGCTACCACCGGCGTCAACGCCAGTTTCACCGTCGACGGCGTCGCCGTCTCCTCCGCCTCCAATACCGTCAGCTCCGTCCTCCCCGGCATCACCTTCCAATTGCTCGCGCCTTCACCCGTCACCAGCGGCACTCCCGAAACGGTCCAGGTCGAGATACTGAATAACAATACCGCGGTGGTCAGCTCTGTCTCCCAGATGGTCACCGACTATAACGCCGTCGTCAGCGCCATCAATACCCAGGAAACCAAGAGCACTTCCGGCGCCGCCCAGCCGCTGTTCGGCACACCCACTCTCAGCCTGCTCCAGGAGCAGCTTCTCTCCGCCATCGGCGGCAGCACGCCCGCGGGCTACCTCACCGCCATCGGCCACTCCAGCGATACCCTCTCCGGCTCGCTCTCCATTGCTGTCGGCACTGGCGCCGCCACTTCCTTCAACCTCAGCACCCTGGCCGCCGGCAGCCAGAACCTCACCGGCCTGGCCGCCGCCATCAACGCCGCCAAAATCGGCGTTAGCGCCAGCGTTATCAAAGACTCGGCCGGCCTCTCACGACTTTCCCTGACCGCAACCACCTACGGTTCGGCTCTCGATGTCACCTCCTCGGTAACCGATACAACATCGAGCACCGCTCTCGCCTGGAACGCCAGCAGCGATATCAAGAGCCTGCTCTCCCTCGGTGTTTCGCAAAACAACGACGGCACGATCTCGCTCGACCAGAATTCACTCAACTCTGAGCTCAACTCCGACTACTCCGGCGTCGTCGCCTTCTTCCAGAATTCATACGACTGGGGTACGTCCTTCTCTACCACCGTTGACAGCCTCGGCACTTCCTCGACCACCGGAACCCTTTCCCTGGCTCTGAGATCCGATAGCTCCATCGAGTCTTCCCTCAATCTCAATATTTCCAACGAACAGACCCTCATCTCAGCACAGCAGTCCAGCCTGACCCTGGAATTGACCAGTGCCAATGAGATTCTCCAATCGATTCCGTCCAACCTCAACATGGTCAACGAGCTGTATTCAGCCATCACAGGCTACGTAGCTCCTAAACTCGGCTAAGCGCCACCCCGCTTCCCGGAGAGAATCACAATGGCAACTTATCAGGAGCACGCACTGGATGGAGCTTCGCCGGTTGAACTCGTCGTCGCCCTTTACGATGGCATCATCCGCTTCCTCTATGCCGCACTCGCCGCAGCGGAACGAGACGACGTCGTCGCCCGTCGAGTCGCCGTCAAGCGCGCCCTGGCAATCGTGATCCATCTGCAGGCGCGACTGCGCATGGATATCGGGGGGCGGCCCGCAGAAGTCCTGAGTGAGTTCTACGCTTCTGTTTTCGCTCTGATCCTGCAGGCCTCTTCCGGAAACTCTCCGCAGCGTTTCGAGGCCGCTATCCACTGTGTGCGAGATATCCGCGACGCCTGGCGTCAGGTCTCCGCAGACCCCAGCACAGACTTTCATCTCAAGCAGGCAAAAAGCGCGTCCAGTCTGCTGCCCGGCCATGCTCCCGAAATTGTCCAAATCCCGGCAGAGGTCGACTCAGGATCACGCTGGACCGCCTGAAAGCCACTCCCAAGCTATCCCGTAACCGACAGTTCTTCTTCCAGGAGTTGCTTCTCATACAGCCCGGCATAGTATCCACCCCGTGCAAGCAGTTGCTCGTGCGTGCCCAGTTCGATCACCCGCCCCGCCGCAAGCACCGCGATCTGGTCCGCATCTCGCACTGTTGAAATGCGATGCGAAATCAAAATAGTCGTGCAGTCTTTGGCATACCCCCGAAGTCCCTGCAGAATCCGCTCCTCCGTGTATGTATCGACGCTGGCCAACGCATCGTCAAGGATAAGAATTCGCGGATGCCGCAGCAGCGCCCGCGCAATTGAAGTCCGCTGCTTCTGACCGCCCGACAGCGTCAATCCACGCTCCCCGACCATGGTCTCAAACCCCTGCGGAAACTCCTCAAACTCCTTGCGAATATAAGCGGCCTCGGCCGCCTCCAGCATCTCTTCCCGCGTTGCATCGTGCGCGCCAAGACACAGGTTCTCGCGAATCGTCTCGCTGAACAAAAACGTCTCCTGCGGCACCACGCCAATATTCCCGCGCAGCACCTTCAGCGGATACTTCCGAATCGGCACGCCATCGATCAGCAGCGAATCTTCCGCCACATCCAGAAGCCGGGGAATCAGGTTGATCAGCGTTGACTTTCCCGAGCCCGTCGGTCCCACAACCGCCAGCGTCGAGCCCGCCGCCACTTTTAACGAAACATGGCAAAGCACCTTTGTATCTCCGTATCCAAACGACAGATCGCGAAACTCGATCTCTCCGCGCAGCACCGTGTCGGGCGCAATCGAAACATCGGCCCGGCTATCATCGATATCAGGTTCCGCCTTCAAAATCTCATCCAGCCGCTTGATCGAAGCTGTTCCGCGCTGAAACAGATTGATCACCCATCCCACGGCAATAATGGGAAACGTGAGCAGGATCATGTAGGTGTTGAACGCCACAAAATCGCCCACCTGGATGGTGTGGTTGAGCACCAGTCGGCCGCCCGCAAACAGCGTGATCACGAGCGCCACGCCCAGCACAAATTCAAGCGTCGGCCACAGCATGCCCATCAACTGCACCAGCCGCAGCGCCCGCCCGATGTACTCCTGGTTGGCCCTTTCAAATGAAGCAATCTGCGAGTCCTCGCGGGCGAACGCCCGTATCAGCCGCGCTCCGGAAAAATTCTCCTGCGCATGCGATGTGATTTCCGAAAAGCTAGCCTGGATGCGCTCAAACCGTTCGTGAATCCGCGCTCCGAAGTATTGCACCAGGATGCTCGCGATCGGCATCGGCGCGAGTGCTACCAAAGTGAGCCACGGGCTGATGCGCAGCAGAAAATACAGTGCTCCCACGCTGAACAGCACCGTATTCGCCGAGTACATGATCGCCGGGCCCAGCAGTTGCCGCACCGCGCTCAGGTCGTTGGTCAGCCGGGCCATGATGTCGCCCGTGCGATAGCGCTGGTAATAGCCAGAATCCTGCTTCTCCAATTGTTTGAAGAGATCGTTGCGCAGGTCGAACTCGATCTCCCGCGAGATCCCGATCAATATCCACCGCGACGCATACAAAAACACGCCTTTTACAAGCGCGATCCCCACCAGCAGCCCTGCGTAGAACAGGATTTTCTGCCGCATCGCCGTACCCGCTGCGCCGGCATGGCTCATGTCGTTCAGATCATTCACTGCGCGCTCGATCACCTTGGGAAACAGTACCCAGATGGCATTGGTCGCGGTCAGCGCCAGCGTTCCCCACAGGTACCCCCACCGGTATCGCGCCATGTATCGAAACAGCGGCTTCAGATCTCGCAGCATTTCCTCATTGTACCGGCCATTCCACAATCCTTTCCTCGCCCTAATCTTCTTCAAAAATACGCAACAAAAAGGTTGCGCAATCTGAAAACCCGCGCTATCTTCGAAATGTGCAACTCGGAGGTTGCCTATATGACCGTACAAACCGCCCAGTCCCAAGCAGCTCCCACCCCTGTCTCCAATCCCGCCCACACCATCGTCAAGCGTGTAGAAATCGAAGCCCCCGTCGCACGTGTCTGGAGCGCGCTCACCGACTACAAACAATTCAACCAGTGGTTTCAAGTCGAGATGGAAAGCCCCTTCGTGCCTGGGCACAAAGCCAGCGGCAAGATCGTCTATAAGAATAAGGAACATCTCCGCATGGAATTCGTCGTCCAGGCCCTCAAGCCGACGACCTATTTTGCCTACACCTGGCATCCATTCGCGATCGACCCCAACGTTGACTACTCCAGCGAAACCCCGACCCTGGTCGAGTTTCATCTCGAAGCGACCCCTTCCGGAACTCTTCTTACCGTCACCGAGTCCGTAATTCTCGAATCTCTCCCCGTCGGCCAAAAAGTCGGTATCGCTTTCTCC
>CAILBQ010000539.1 GCA_903832475.1 uncultured Acidobacteriota bacterium
CGATCGAAGGTGCGACGCTGTGGCCGTGCGTTCAGGTGAACTCCTCGAGGCCTTGGCAACCAGCGATGTCGATCTCGTGGTCATTGGCGCCGAGCTCGATTCCAAACTCGGCAGCGGCTTCGAACTGGCGCACAACGCCAGCCGTTTGCACCCCAACATTTCGATCGTGATCCTTTTGAACTCGACCACGAACGATGCCGTTATCAGCGCTTTCCGCTCTGGAGCCCGCGGCGTCTTCTCGCGGCAGCAGTCCATGGATGAATTTCTCGATTGCATCGAGCACGTGAGCAAGGGATTCATCTGGGCCGGGCGCCAGGAAACATCGGTTCTCCTTGAGGCCTTCCGCAGCATCGCTGTGCCGCAAATGGTCACAGCCATGAATTCGCCCACGCTGACCGCGCGCGAACTGCAGGTCGTACAACTGGCTGCCAAGGGGAAAACCAACAAGATAATCGCCACCGAACTTCGCCTCAGTGAACACACCGTGAAAAACTACCTGTTCCGCGCTTTCGAAAAGCTGGGCGTCACCAGCCGCGTCGAGCTGCTCTTCTATCTCACCATCTGCGGTCATTCACTCGACGGGTCAAAGCCGTTTAACCGCAACGTCGATCCCACCTGCGACTAAGTTTGCAAAGCGAATTGGGGGCTTCGAGGTCGCCTGACCTCTTTTCCAGCCCCCGCCTCAGCCCCACGCCGTGGACCCTTCCAGTCGCTGATTCAGCAGCGCTACCCACTAGTTTGAGACCGGCCTTGACGCCTCGATGGTAGGTCAGCTCAGTGCGACGCCCAATTTTCGCCGACAACCTAGGAAAAACCGAGAATTAACGCAGCAATTGCCACTTTTCATGGCAGAATGAGGTTCATTAACCTCAACCGTTCCTGCGATTCGACTGCAGCGATATCGACTGCATTCACGTCGGCCTACAGCTGCGTAACCTTGTTGCAGTAGCTCCACAGACACGGAGTAAACTTAAGTAACTAAAATTTACGGAATAAATCGAGCATCGGTAACCAATCAAGTTACTATTAGTCCATCGAACCTTTGTTTCCCTTGTTGTTTGCGTTGTCGAGGCACTCCTTCTACGGGACCCTTTTGCTTCAGGAATCATTTTTTGAGGAGTTTTTTTATGTGTAACTCTTTTATTTTGAATCCATTAGTAAAATTTGCTCTGGCCATTTTTCCTCTTGCAGCCGCAGCGGCAGCCGTTCCTACCGGCGCTAACCTCATCCCCGGGCCCATCCCATTTCCCGCATCGTTCATGCCCTCCGTGAAAAGCTACGGAGCGGTGGGCGATGGAAAGACAGACGACACCGCCGCCATTCAAAAAGCGCTCGCCGATGGCCGATCCATTTCCACTGCCGACTATTACGGAAAGCCCAAGGGCCTTTATTTCCCTGCGGGTACCTATCTGGTACATGACACGCTGGCCTGGGTCGGGTGCTGTGTCACGCTCCAGGGCGCCGGATCGTCCAGCACCATCATCCGTCTCGCCCCCGGTTCCAGCGGCTTCGGAAATACTGCCGCACCCAAGCCGCTCATTCTCACTCCCGCTGGGAACGAGTCGTTCCACCAGAATCTCTGGGACCTGCAACTCGATGTGGGCGCCAATAATCCCGGCGCCACCGCACTCAGCTACATCTCCAACAACAGCGGCTCGGTCCACAACCTCATCATCCGCAGCGACGATGGCAAAGGTCACGCCGGCATCGATCTCACGCGAAACTGGGCTGGCCCGCTTCTTATCCGCGACACCGAGATCCTTGGATTCGACGTCGCCGTCGACCTCAAGAACGCCGAATACAGCTCCACGTTCGAATCGCTCACTGTCAAGAACCAGAACATCGCCGGTCTGCGCAACGTGAATCAGCCACTCAACATCCAGAATTTTGTCAGCTCCAACCGAGTACCTGCCATCAGCAACACCGGCGGCTTTGTCATCCTGATCGATGGAGAACTCGCAGGAGGCGCGTCCCCCAATTACGCGATCCAGACCAACACCACCATGTACCTGCGCAATGTGAATTCCGCCGGCTACCTGGCAACCTTGAAAAATACCAGCGGCGTCAGCCTTCCCCTGATCTCCGGCTCGATTACGGAACATCTTGTCGGATCTCCTCTGACCCTTTCCGGCAGCATGACCAGCGGCAGCCTCGGACTTCCCGTCGAGCCCACGCCCGGCTACACCTCGACGCTGGCCGATTCTGCCACGTTCGTACCGCGCTGGTACGGCGACACGGCTGGTCTTCAGGCGCTGCTCAACAGCGGCAAGTCGACTATCTTCTTTCCGTTTGGCCCTTATTTCTCCGCATCAGAAGCCGCGGTCGTCGTTCCCGATACCGTCAAACGTATCGTAGGATTCTCTTCCGTCGTCAACGGCAGTTCGAACGGATTGAACGGCGGCGGAATTCGCCTCATCGTGCAAAGCAACGCTACCGAACCGCTGATCGTGGAGCAGTTCGGCTACGGCATGAAGATCGATCATGAGGGCGCACGTCCAGTCGCCATTAAGGACGCCAAGATCGATTACGAAAGCGTTCCCGGAGCAGGGAATGTCTTCCTCGAAAACGTCGAAGTCACCAAGCCCCTTGTCTTTCAGCATTCGCAGACTGTGTGGGCTCGCCAGGTTGATAACGAGATCTCCGCTACCAAGATCACCAACCAGGGCGGATCACTCTGGATCCTGGGCTTGAAGACCGAGGGCAGCGGCACCATCATCGAGACCTCCGCTGAAGGCAAGACAGAACTGCTCGGTGCGCTCATCTACCCCTCACGCGCCGTTCCGTCGAGCCAAGCCTCCTTCATCTCCACCGACTCGCAGACTTCCTACATGTATAACGAGTCCGTATATTGCAATGGATGCGGCTATGCCACCCAGGTGCAGGAAACCAAATCCGGCGTGACCAAGTCGCTCACTTCCTCTCCATCCACTCATTTCCGCATGCCGCTCTTCATCGGGTACTAGCCTCCTCTTGGGTTTCAAGGAAAAGCCGTCCCTCCTCGTGCAGGCAATCAACCGCCTGCACGATTTTTTGCGTGGGTACGCACTTCATCCTGTTTCGCATTTGCGGTGTATCACTTGTGGGATCCTCAATATTCGTTCGTCAAAGCCTCCCGTCCCGCTGATATAAATGCACATGCCACGAACGGCTGAAAAACGTCCGCGCACATCGACCCGATGAAGA
>CAILBQ010000540.1 GCA_903832475.1 uncultured Acidobacteriota bacterium
AGTTTGTCATCGATCGCCTGATGGAAGCCATCTGCGCCATGCAGTATCCGAAAGACAAGCTGGAAATTCAGCTTCTGGACGATTCGACAGACGAAACCAAGGAAGTGGCAGCGGCTGTGGTGGATCGCTATGCTGCGCTGGGGCACCCGGTGGTTTACCTGCATCGCGAGAACCGGCACGGATTCAAAGCGGGCGCGCTCGATGCCGGGTTGAAGATTGCCAAGGGTGACCTGATCGCGATTTTTGACGCTGATTTCGTTCCGCCGACCGACTGGCTGATGAAGGTGGTGCATCACTTTACCGATCCCACCATCGGCATGGTTCAGACGCGTTGGACACATCTCAACCGCGACTACAGCCTGCTGACTCGAGTGGAAGCGATTTTGCTCGACGGCCATTTTGTCCTGGAGCACGGCGCTCGGTCCCGCACCAATGATTTCTTCAACTTCAACGGCACGGCTGGAATGTGGCGCCGCGAAGCCATATCTGACGCGGGCGGCTGGCAGCACGACACTCTCACGGAAGACACGGACCTCAGCTATCGCTCGCAGCTGGCCGGCTGGAAGTTCAAGTACCTGCCCGACATCGAATGCCCGGCCGAGTTGCCGATCGAGATGACGGCGTTCAAGACGCAGCAGGCACGCTGGGCCAAAGGGTTGATTCAGACCTCGATCAAGATGCTGCCCCGGATCCTGAAGTCGGACGTGCCGCGGCGTATCAAGATTGAAGCGGTTTACCATCTGACCGCCAACATCAGCTATCCGCTGATGGTGTTGATGACTGCCCTTCTCATTCCGGCCATGATTGTGCGCTTCTATCAGGGCTGGTTTCAGATGCTGTTGATCGACGTGCCACTGTTTACTGCTTCCACGCTTTCGATTGCGGTCTTTTACGTGGTGAGCCAACGCGAGTTGTTCCCCAGGAACTGGCTTAAGACATTTTTGTATCTGCCGCTGCTGATGGCCCTGGGCATCGGCCTTACTGTCACCAACACCAAGGCGGTGATGGAAGCGCTGTTCGGCATCAAGAGCGCCTTTGCCCGCACGCCGAAATACAGTGTGGCCAAGAAGGGTGAGAAGTCGAAAGCGAGCAAGTATCGCAAGCGGCTGCTGCTGACTCCGTGGATCGAGCTTGCGATCGGCTGCTATTTTGCCTTGGCGATTGTGTATACCTTCACCAACAACAACTTCTTCACCGCGCCATTCCTGTTGTTGTTTGTGCTGGGTTACTGGTATACGGGCTTGATGAGCCTTCTGCAAGGCCGCTTTGAACGCTGGAAGTCTGGCGGAACCGCCAATACGACTGACGAATCCAGTCCCAAGCCGTTCCCGGTCGGCATCTAGCCACTCTTACGAGAGGGCCATCGGCGGGGTACTGTAACCGAAAGCCTCGTCCAGCACAGCAGCCACTGCGAGCGCGTCCTCATCCTGCCAAGGCCGCGCAATGACCTGGACTCCGATCGGCAATCCCTCGGGCGATCGCCCCACTGGCACCACCGCAGCCGGCGCCGCAAGGGTATTGAACCATTGTGTGTGGCGCATGGCGTCGAGATACTCGACCGGTTTCCCGTCGATGATCCAGCTCCGCTCTCCGTGTTTGAAGGCGGGCACGCTCGCCACCGGGCACAGCAGGACAGGCGTGTTCTCCATCTCGCGCAGGGTGCGCCCGCGAAGCAGATCAAGCTCTGCCCAGGCATCCAGCAACTCCGTCGCGGTCAACGGTCCAGCCGCTTCGGCGAAGCCGAGAAACTCGCGAAATATGGGGCTGAGCATTGCTTCCTTGCCGGCAATCGTCGGCTGATAAAACATCGCCCCGCACTGGACGAAAAACTTCCACCACAGCTTGCGCAGCAGTTCCAGCGTGTGCGGCCGAAATGGCTCGACCTGGAAGCCAGCCTCGCGCAGCGCCTGGACTGCATTCCGAACTGCTGCCCGCGTTTCCGCCGTCACACCCATCAGGCCGTCGTCTTCGAAATAGCCGATCTTCCTGCCGCGCAGGTCGGCTAGCGATGGCTTGCGGAAATCCACCGGCGCGCTTACCGGATCAAACACATCCTGGCCGCTCAATACGTCGAAGAGAAGGGTCACATCCTCGATGGTTCGCGCCATGGGTCCGATGGCGCCGAGCACGGAGAAGGGCCCCACGCATGGAGGTAAGTGGCCGCGTCCCGGGATGCGCCCCGGCGTGGGTTTCAACGAGCAGATACCGGTGAAGTGAGCCGGCTGCCGCACCGATCCGCCGCTGTCGCTGCCCAGTCCGCCCGCCGACATGCAGGCCGCGATCGCCGCAGACTCTCCGCCGCTCGAGCCGCCGGACGAATACTCGATGTTCCACGGGTTGTTGGTGCGCCCGTGCAGCAGGTTGTCCGTCTCGTAGGCCATCAGGAATTCAGGGCAATTGGTGGTCCCCAAAATCAATGCTCCGGCGTCGCGCAGACGGTTGACTACCGGTGCGTCTTCCCTGGGGATGCTGCCCCGGTGAATCAGGCTTCCAATTTCGCATAGATAGCCAGCCGCTGAGATGGAAGACTTCACCGTGACCGGCAAGCCGCGCAATGCTCCGCCTGCGCGACGATCGGCATCGAGCAGGCGCGCCTGAGAGCGCACTCGATCCGCATCAAAATCCACCAGCGCATTCAGGACTGGATTCAGACGCTCGATCTGCCGGATGTGCTCTTCGGCCAGCTCGAGGATGCTGATGGCGCCCGACCGCAGCAACTCCAACTGGCGCGTTGCCGAGGCAAGCAGCACGCTCACTTCGGGCCGGCCTCGGTTGGAGCGGCGTTCTGCGTATCGGCAGGCGTCGAAGGGCGCGGTTGATAATCGAACCGAAACGACCGCGATGGTTCGCCTGGTTCAAACCGGTCATTCCATTCCAACTCATACTTGACCGACGAGCCATCCTCGGGGAAGCTTTCATTCGCTGGATACGGGTACTTGCTCATGGCATGAAATGGCATCTGCGACACGGTAAACGGAGAGGCATCGTAGAAGTCCATGTCCTTGACATAGCCGTTGGCGTAGAAGAAATAATCCCGCTTCCAGTGGGGAGGCAGGGGGGGCAGCGCCGTGGCATCGAACTCGGCGCCAATCTCTTCGCCGCTGCCAAAGATGGCGTACTTGTTATCGACGCCAGTAAGCAGCGGAGTTACATCGCCAAAGTGGGTGTAACTCCCGCGCTGTCGCTGGAACGGTCCCGTCAAGCTGACTTCATCGTAGTGATAACTCAGGTCGCCTGGACTGACTCCGTCGATCTGCCTGGGATAGCCGTGGAAGCGAAGTACGCCCTTGGACAGCGGCACTTCCGTCTCATGCGCTAGAGAGGCCGTCGCTCCCGAGTTATCGATGAGTATCTGGTCCCAATACACTTGCAGATTGGTTACGATGCGCAGTCGCCGTACACCGGCCGGGAGCTTGCCGGTGAGGTCAACGGCAATGGTTCGCTGCAGGCCTGCGGGGAAGCCCATTTCCTTGTCGATGCGCTGCCACGTCCCATCCGGCATCTGGGCTTCGAGGTACGGGGAAACCGGCTCGATCTCCGCCTGCCATGCGGCATAGAGCGAGGTCGCGCTGAAGTACTCCACGTACCCGGTCAGGAATAGCCGCAGCGGCTTTGACGCCGACCAGTCGCCGATGTCCAGCGTCAGCCGATGCGGCTCCGCGAAGCCGTCATAGGGCAGCTTGGTAAAGTCGCTGACGAAGTTGTGGTCCGCTTGGGAAAGCTGCTCCAGCACGCGCTGCCCTTCCTGGTTCCATGCGCCGACAGGCAGATGCGCATCCTTGCTGACCACGACCGCTCCGGAAGCAAACGGAGGTTCATCGAGAAAGCGTTCATCGGGATACACGTCCGTCCCCTCGGGATGATCAACAGCTTTCAGCCGGAGCTGGTCGATGTAATTGACTTCCTCCATCGGCTCGGTAAAGCGCAGGCTCAACTTGCCAGTCACGGCGGCGAGTTGGGAACCATCCACTTTAATCCACTCGTCGGGATCGGGGATGTTCCTTCGCGTCGGCGTGAACCAATGGCCTACGACCGCCGCACCAATCGTGTCGGTCACCAGAACGTAGCGCTTGCCATCCCAGGCGAAGAGCACCGGGCACGAACTGCCGCGCCGATCAGCCTCTGGGTAATCCACGATCGGCTGCCGCGCTACCTGAATCTCATCCTGGGGAACGCCGGTAGGCCACAGGAAGCGCAGCAGGTCGACGCCTTCTTCCGCGCCTAGCCCTACCAATACTTCGGGCGGTCCCTGGCTTAGGTAGCCC
>CAILBQ010000541.1 GCA_903832475.1 uncultured Acidobacteriota bacterium
CAGGCCAGCGAGCCGGAGCCGGCGTTGCGGATTTCCAGAGGGATGGCCGGAGGCTTGTTTCCGCTGGTGACCATCGAAAAACTAAGCTCGCCGGGAAGCGCGTCGAAGAAGGTTGCCGTCTTGGGTAGGACGGACAAGGTGACTGGAACCGTCATCGATTGTGTGCCGTCTGCAGACTTGATGACGATTTCAGAGGAATAGGTGCCGGCGGCGAGGGTGGCTGCGGCGTTCACCGTGACGACCACGGCTTCAGGCGTGTTGATGCCGAAACCATAGGAGCTTGGCGTGATGGAGAGCCAGTTTCCTCCAGTGGAGTTGACCGCCGACGCGATGAAGGTGAAGTTGGTACCGGTGCTGGCGACGGTGACCACCTGCGGAAGGGGGTTGGCTCCGCCGGCAAGCATGGTGAAATTGAGCGGGTTGATCTGGCGGAAGACGTTGGCGCCGACGGTCATGGTGACGGGGACGGTTACGGGATTTCCATTTTGAACCAGGATGACCTGGCCGGCGAAGGTTCCGGCGACCAGGCCGCCGCCGGGAAGGTTGGCAGGAATGACGCTTATCGTCGGATTGGAGGGCGCGGTGCCGTTGGAGGCGGAGATGTCGAGCCATGCGCCGCCATCCGCGGTGCTGGTAGTTGCTGTCCAGTTGAGCGTTCCCGCGCCGGCGTTGCGGATGGGCAGCACCTGCGCGGGTGGCGGATTGCCCTTAGTGAGCATGGAGAAGGACATCCCGCCGGGCAGGTCGTCGAAGTAGGTCGCAGTGGGCGCTTCAACGTAGAGAGTGACGGGTACGGTCATGACCTCCGAACCGGTTTCTGAAGAGATCACAATCTCACTGGAATAGGTTCCTTCGGCGAGTGTCACAGCGGGGTTCACGCTGACGGTGATGGCCTGGGGAGTGGAGATGCCGAAGCCGTACGAGCTGGGGTTGATGGTGAGCCAGCTACCCCCGGTCGAGTTGACGGTGACCGCATTGAAAGTGAAGTCGGTTCCGGTGCTGGCCACCGTGATGACCTGCGGCAAGGGGTTGGGTCCACCGTACGTCTTGACGAAGCTGAGTGGATTGAGCTGGCGGAAGGCGCCCGCGTTGACGGTGAAAGTGACCGGCACCGTGACGTTGCCAGTGGGATTCTGCAGAACGACTTGGCCGACGAAGGTGCCGGCGACGAGTCCGCTACCTGGCAGGTTCTTGGGATTGACCAGGGCGGAGAGTGAGTCGGGAGCGTCTCCGCTGGCTGCGGAAAGACTCAGCCATGCGCCACCATCAGCGGTGCTGCTGCTGGCGGTCCAGGCGAGAGTTCCCGTCCCGGCGTTGCGGATGAGAAGCTCCTGCGATGGGGGCGCGTCGCTCGCCGTCTGCATCGAGAAATCGAGCGCGCCAGAGATGTCGTCGAAGTAAGCCGTCGTGGTTGGCTCGACGGTGAGGGTGACCGGAATGCTGAACCCTTCAGTGCTATCAGCGGACTTCACGATGACTTCGGAGACATAGGTTCCGGCGGCAAGAGTCACGGCCGGATTCACGCCAACGGTAATGGTTTGCGGCGTGGGCAACCCGAATCCATAGGAACTCGGCGTGATGGTGAGCCAGCTGCCGCCGGTCGAGTTCTGGACCGAGGCGAGCAGGTTGAATTGCGTACCCGTGCTGGCCATGGTGATGACCTGCGAGAGAGGATTAGCTCCGGCATAGGTCTTGGTAAAGCTCAGCGGGTTGATCTGGCGGAAGACGTTGGGGCCGACGATCATCGTGATAGGGATGGTCTCGGAATCGCCCGAGGTCTTCAGGACGACTTGTCCTGTGAAGGTGCCGGCGACCAGGCCTGCTCCCGGGAGCTTGGAGGAAACCACGCTGACGGTCAGATTGGAAGGCGCGGTTCCGCTGGCTGCGGAGAGGCTGAGCCATGCGCCGCCGTCCGAGGTGCTGGTGGAAGCGGTCCACGCAAGAGAGCCTGCGCCGGCGTTGCGGACCTGCAGCAACTGGCCGGGCGGATTGAGGCCTGCGGTCAGTTCGGTAAATGTCAGGCCGCCGGCGATCTGGTCGAAGTAAGTGGCAGTGGGCTCATGAACCACCAGCGTAACGGGGATCGTCATCGCGGGAATGGTCGTGGTTGCTGGAGTGACCACAATCTGTCCGGTGTAAGTCCCAGCGGCAAGAGTGACGGCCGGTTTGGCGCTTACGGTGACAGCATAAGGTGTCGGGACGCCAAACCCGTAGGCGCTGGGCGTCAGACTGAGCCACGCGCCGCCTGTGGTTGTGGTCGCGGCGGCAGTGAAGTTAAACGAAGCTCCGGTGCTGTTCACCGTGATCATCTGCGAGAGAGGAAGATCCTGGCCAAAAGTGGTGCTGAAACTGAGGGCGGGGATCGGCTCCAGCTTCTGCGCCCACAGAGCGGAGGGCGCGACGAGCGCGAGCAAGACCAGGCAGAGCATTGTCCACCGGGATGTCCATGTTGTCCAGCGCAGGCTGGAGAAGCGGGCGCGTGCGCTAACGGTAGGGGGTTGTAGTCTCTGTCCTGGGGAAAACAATGAAATCTGTGACATGGTGGTTCCTCTCTCGTTGTCGCGTGAGTCTTGAAGCAGCTAGGGCCCGGTAAGTGGCTGAGGCGAGCAATAAAACGGGCTGACTCAATCACTAGTAGCGGAGGAAATGAAAATATCTGCTCTGAATTCAACCCTTGACTTCCATGGGGGATAGGAAGCGGATAATGTCGTACACACCGGGGATTGAGCAGAGGGGGGAATGCGTCAGCGCAGGGTTCTATCACGCACCGCGCAATTCCTTGCCGGAAGAACCCTTCACTGTGCTATTGCGCAAAGATAGCGCGAAAACTATCACCCGTTCGTGAAAATTCTCGCTATTGTGAGCGGAGGGCTCAGAAATGATGGCGGCAGAGGGGCGAGACTCCTTCGATGAGCAGTTCAGCCTGGTCTATGAAGAGCTGCGCAGGTTGGCGGCCAACGTCCTGCGCAGCGAACAGAACGGACGCGTGACGCCGACCACGCTTGTGCACGAGGCATGGCTGAAGCTGGCGCATTCGCCTGAGGTTGTGGAAACTTCGCCGTTGCATTTTCGCAGGATCGCGGCGCGGGCCATGCGTCAGGTCCTGGTCGAGGCAGCGCGGCGGCGCAATGCCATGCGGCGTGGGAGCGGGGACGTGATGGTGACGTTTGATGAATTGGCTCCCGGTATGACGACGCTTTCCGATCCCAAGGAAATCCTCGCGTTGGACAGTGCATTGGATAACTTGAGCAGAATCTCAGCACGGCAGGCGAGGCTGGTGGAAGGACGCTTTTTTGGCGGACTTGAGGTCAGCGAATTGGCGGTGCTGCTGGAGGTTTCAGAAGCGACCGTGGCACGCGAATGGCGATCGGCAAGAGCGTGGCTGGCGGTGGAGATTCGCCGGGAATTGCGCGGGAAAGCGAGCGAGGCCGGGGTTCAGGAAGGGTAAGTCGAGAGGCAGGCCGGCATGGACGAAATGCGATGGCAGGCAGTGCAGGAGATTTTTTCGCAGGCAGTTGAGTTGCCGGTGGAGGCGCGACGTGCTGCGGTTCATACATGGTGTAACAGCGATGGCTCGATGGTGGCCGAGGTGATGGAACTGCTGGAGGAAGACGGTCGCGGTCAGCCTCTGCTCGACAGCAGCGTAGATCAGGCAGCGAGGGCGGTCTTGGATTTCGGACCGCTGCCGTCACTCATCGAAAAGCAAATTGGACCGTATAGATTGTTACGGCTGCTGGGCGAGGGGGGCATGGGGGTGGTGTACCTTGCTGAGCGCACCGACATCGGCGGCAAGGTGGCAATCAAGTTGTTGCGCGATGCCTGGCTGTCCCCAATGCGGCGACAGCGCTTTCGCATGGAGCAAATGACGCTGGCGCAGTTAAGCCATCCCTCGATTGCGCGCATCTTCGACGCGAACATGCTGGAGGATGGCACGCCGTGGTTTGTCATGGAGTATGCCGAAGGACTGCCGCTGACCGAGCACTGGCAGCAGAAGGGAGGCACGATCCGCGATTGCCTGCTGCTGTTTCGGCGAGTCTGCGCAGCCGTGCAGTATGCGCATAGCCATGCCATCATCCATCGCGACCTGAAGCCTTCGAACATTTTGGCCAATGAAAGCGGCGAGGTGAAGCTGCTGGACTTTGGCATTGCCAAGCAGTTGGGCGCCGACTTGAACGATCATGCGACGGTGACCGGTCTACGGCTGATGACGCTCGCGTATGCGGCGCCGGAGCAACTGGCTGGGCGAGCAGTAGGTGTATACACGGATGTTTATGCGCTGGGCGTGCTGTTGTTTGAACTGCTGGCGTGCCGGCTTCCCATGAGGGCTGGCGAGTCTGGCGTCGACGCAGTGCCGGAAAAGCCTTCGACCGTGATTCGTCAGGAGAAGCCGGCTTTCTACACGCAGTTGAGCAAGGCGGAGTGGGCCGATCTCGATTTGCTGACGATGAAGGCGCTTGAGCCCGAAGTGGAACGCCGATACGGCACCGCGGACGCCTTGATGCGCGATGTCGATGCACTGCTGGATGGTCGGCCATTGGAAGCGCGGCCGCCGGACTGGAGTTACACCGCGGGTAAGTTTCTGCGCAGGAATCGCAAGGTACTGGCTACGTTGGCGGCAGCGGTGCTGGTAGTGGCGGGGACGATCGTGTTTTACACCGTGCGCGTCGCGCAGGCACGCAATATTGCTCTGCGAGAGGCGGCGCGAACACAGCGCATTCAGCAGTTCACGGAAAGCCTGTTCGATGGCGGAGACAAGGAGGCGGGGCCGTCGCTGGATCTGAAAGCGGTTCAACTGCTGGACCGCGGCCGACACGAGGCGGAGGGGCTGCGCGGCGATCCGGAGCTGCAGGCAGATATGCAGAGCACGCTGGGCGGGATCTATCAGAAGCTGGGTAAGCTTGAGCTTGCTGCTCCGCTGCTGGAAGCATCTCTGGAAGAGAGAAAGCAGGCTTTCGGGGAGGGAGATCCCCGGGTGGCAGATAGCCTGGTAGCAATGGGTTCTCTGCGAAAGGAACAGGGAAAGCTGGACGACGCGGAGAAACTGATGCGCGAGGGATTGAGCGTTTTGCAGCGCAGCGCCCAGGCATCGCAGACGGCCAAGGCGCGCACCATGGTAGGGCTGGGTGCGGTGCTTGAAACGCGAGGCAAGTATGACGAGGCAAAAAATGTGCTCGAGGCTGCTTCCAAGTTGCAGCCGGCATATACGCAGGGTACGGCCGATACTGCTGAGAATCTGGCCGAGTTAGGCAACGTCGCGTTCTACAAAGGAAGTTATGACGCGTCGGAGGCGTATAACAAGAAAGCCCTTGAGATATACCGGCATTTGTTTGGAGAAGAACACCCGGCGGTTGCGCAGATATTGAATAACCTGGGCGCGATTGAGACAAATCGCGGTAACTACGCGGCTTCCGAGACCTATTACCGGCATGCGCTGACCATCACCGAAGCGTGGTACGGGCCAAACCATCCCGAGACGGCGGCGAACCTGACTGCGATCGCACAACAGCTGAGTTATGAGAAACGCGACACCGAAGCCATGGTCCTGCTGGAGCGCGCGCTGTCGATACAGAAGCAAGGCGACAGTGGGATGAGCGCGACGGTTGCCTCAACGCAAAACCAGCTTGGGCTGCTGGCATTCAACGCCAAGCAATACGACGCGGCACGTGGCTATTTCTCAGATGCCATGGAGCGCTGGCGGAAGACCCTGGGCGACCAGCATCCTTTCATCGCGATAGCGTATTCCAACATGGGCAGCGTCTGCCTGGATCAGAAGGATTATGCGTGCGCAGAGAAAAATTACCGGGAGGCGGTGCGTCGTCTGGACGCATCTTCGAAAGACAGTGTCAACGCAACCATCGCACACCTGAAGCTGGGTCGAGCTCTACTGCGAGAGGGACGCTTCAAAGAAGCAGAAGGCGAGACGCGTCCAGCCTATGAATACCTCGTGAAGCATGTGCCGGCAGATAACGGCTTTCTGGCTGCATCGAGAAAGGATCTGACGGCGATTTACGAGGGCATGCACAGCCGCGAGAATGCAGCGCGATTTCAATTGGAACTGGACGTGGCTGCCAAGCATTGAGCACAGGGTAACGACCAGGGTTGCGGCGCGAAAATTCGCCGCAACTCAGCCAAGGACTCAGCAATGGACGATCATCACCGGACACGGTGCGGTATGGATGACGCGGGACGCAGTTCCTTCGAGGAAATGCCTTTTAAACAGGGTGTGCGCCGGTGTTCTCATCACCAGCAGGTCGGCATTGACGTCCGTGGCGTGGCGGACGATGGCTTCTTCCAGAGGTGACCAGGTGAGAGGCAGCCTCCAGCTGTCCTTGGGGAGGGTCGTCCCTGCAAGTTTTTCGCGCACAATTTCTTCGAAATCTCTCCGTACCGCACCTGCTTCGTCTATCGTCGGATCGGTCAGGTGGAACACAGTGAACTGCGCGTGGTATTCCTCCGCTAGCCGGTAGGCGTAGGCGACAACATCCGCTGACTTGGGTGCCAGGTCGGTGGCGCAGGTGACGGATTTTGGCTGCCACGTGCGCATCCCAATGGGCTGAGCCAGCGGACCGATGACCAGGACCGGCGGCCTTGCCTCGCGATAAACGGCTTCTGCATCCGAGCCTGCGAAGAGGCGTTCCCATAACGGTTTCTGGTGTGTTCCGAGAACGATGAGGTCCGCGTGCTCTCGCTCGGCGGCGCTGAGAATCTCCTGCTGCACCGAACCGCTGAGGGACACAGCGTGGGCCATCAAACCTTCCGCTCGAAGGGTGAGGCCCTTTTCTTCGAGTTCCTCATTCAGACGGCGCAGACTAGCTTCTTCATCGAACCAGCCTGCCTCAGCCGGCGTGATAGGACTGACCGGCGCGAAGACATGGGCAAGCAGGATTTCAGAGTGATCGCGCTTTCCGATTGCCTTCGCGAAATCCAGTGCTTTGTCTGAAATTTCGGAAAAGTCGGTTGGGACGAGAATGCGAGCGAAGCTGATTTTGATGGGATTGGCAACGGCCATGATCTTGCCCCCTTTCTGCGCGCACATCGGACAGATCGCAGGGTGCGCGATGCAAACATGGTACGCCCAGCACGCTTGAACAGCGGTGTTGCCAATCACATGACAAGGGGTATACGCTGGCGGCAACATGGACTCATGTCGCGCTGAAAAGCCCCGGCTGTCCACCTTTCCCTGTTTTGCTTCCCATGGCATCAAAGTGCGGACGAAGCTGGTTGCAATGACGCCGAACCGCATCCAATCTCCCATGAAGAAGATGAATTTTTCTCTGCAACAGGGTCTTGCGGTCGCACTGGCCGGAGGGCTGTTCTACGCGTGCCTACCTCGGCCGTCCCGCGTGCGAAGAGGGCAGATAGCCATCATCACCGGCGGTTCCAGGGGCTTGGGGCTGGCTCTGGCGCATCGTTTTGGCGAGGCAGGTGTACGTCTGGTGCTGGCAGCTCAAAACCGTGACGAGTTGGAAAAAGCACAACGTTCACTGCTCGAGTCAGGTTCGGTTGGGGATGCTCGCGACATTCTGCTTTTTGCCTGTGATCTCACGGATCGCGGGCATGCGGAGCGCTTGATTGAAGCGGCAATGGATGGATTCGGCCAGCTGGACATTCTGATCAACAACGCCGGGATCATCGAGGTTGGGCCGGTTGAGGACATGTCGGTTGAAGTCTTCGAGCGCACCATGGCGGTCAACTTCTTCGCCGCTTTGTACGCCACCAAAGCCGCATTGCCATACTTGCTGGGGCGAAACGCAGGAGCCATCGTGAACATTGCTTCGGTCGGCGGCAAAGTAGCGGTTCCGCACCTGCTGCCCTATGTTGCGGCCAAGTTTGCGCTGACTGGATTTTCAGAAGGGCTGCATGCGGAGATACGCCACAAAGGCGTTCGCGTGACGACAGTCTGTCCCGGGCTGATGAGAACGGGAGGCGAGGTGCATGCCCACTTCCACGGACAGTCGGAAAAGGAAAGGGCATGGTTCCAGTGGTCGGCGCGGACGCCAGGTTTGGCGGCGAGCGTGGAGCACGCTGCCAAGACAATTTTTGCCGCAGTGAACGAAGGGCGGGCGGAAATCACAATCACTCCGCAAGCATGGCTGGCCGCGCGATTCGCCGGCCTAGCACCCGAGACAACGCAAGCCATGAGTGCACTGATCAGCCGGTATTTGCTGCCGGACCCAGCAATGGAACCGAAGACCACCGCGTCATGGATGCATCAGCCAACCAGCTGATCTTAGCGAACGATTCTCTTGATTGATGCGATCGGAGTTGCCTGTGTCAGATTTGATTGCATCGACTCTGCCTTGCGTTCAAAGTTGCCCGGCAGGGAAGAGATCGTCTCTTTGTCCTATATTGGTGATTCGAAGGAAAAAGATAGGACAGTAAAACATGGGGCATTTCCTTGTAGTTGCTGCCAGCAGCGGTATCGGTCAGGCTACCACCAAGCTGCTGCGGGAGGCGGGGCATACCGTCTTCACGACCGCGCGCGATTCCAGCAAAATCGTGCCTGACGTTGAGCTTGACGCCACCGACTTCGATGCCGTCGACCGCGTGTTTCAACAGGCTGGCATACTTGACGGAGCAGTGAACTGCAGCGGTTCGTTGTTGCTGCGCGCTGCACATCAAACCAGCAAGGCACAATATCAGTCTGTGATAGATGCATCTTTAACGACGGCTTTTGCCACGGTGCGGGCTGCGGGAAAGCACATGACGGGCGGTGGCTCGGTAGTATTGATTTCGTCAGCCGCAGCACTGGATGGACTTGCCAACCATGAAGCGATTGCTGCAGCCAAAGCCGGCGTCCTGGGATTGATGCGCGCTGCAGCAGCCAGTTATGCGGGAATGAATCTTCGCTTCAACGCCGTCGCACCTGGACTGACGGAAACGCCTTTGACCTCATCTCTGACCGGCAATGCGACGGCGCGGGGAATCTCGGAATCAATGCACGCGCTGGGACGACTCGGCAAACCGGAAGACATTGCGCGCGCCATCGTTTTTCTGCTCGACCCGGCGAACGACTGGATCACTGGCCAGACAGTGGCTGTCGACGGCGGCCTGTCTCGCGTGCGCCCAAGAAAAAAAGTCTAGTTCATGCATCACGCAGGCGGCGTACCGCCGACAGAGTGACGCCGAGGTGCTGGTGTCGGGCCCGTCCCCGGTCTCACACAGAAACCGCTTGACTTCGCTGGCGTTGTGGCGTCAATTGAAGGCTCAAGACAATTGACGCCGCCCTCGTGAGGCCAGAAATTCAGAGCGATGACAAGATAGAGATTCGCGAAGCAACAGAGCTGGATAATGAGGCTCTGCTCGCCTTAACGCGTGCAACGCCGATGGGCGGAAAGATAGCTCTGCGCATCGATCGCGAGCCTGATTTTTTCAGACTGCTGAGAGCGCGCGGCGAAGCCATCGTGTACGTGGCAACGCATGAGGGAGTTATCATCGGTTGTTTGTCCGCCGCGGTGCATGTCGCGTACGTGCGCGGTGCCCTGGAGAAAATTGCGCACGTCGGTGATATGAAAGTTCACCCGCAGTTTCGCGGTCGAGGTATAACTCTGCGTCTGATCGGTGTTTTGCAAGTCCGTCTTCAGGCAGAATGCGTGGATGTCTGCTTCAGTCTGGTTGCCGACGGAAATAAGCCAGTGATGACCATCGCGGAGGGTAAGCACGGAACGCCCGCCCAGGTACAACTTGGCCGTTTTTTCGTAGAGCAACTCATTCCGTCGCCTTTCGCTGGAAGATCGAAAAAATATGCGATTGAAAGAGCAGCGGAGCAAGATTTGAAGTCCATCGTCACGATCTTGGATCAGGTCAGTCGGGACCGTAATTTCTCTCCACGGATCACTGTGGAAGAGATTCGCGAATGCGCGCAGCGTGACCATTCTGCGCCATTCTGCGCTGTGCTGGTTGCACGCGATGGCGGTCGCATTGTCGCAACGCTTACGGTGGACGACACGCGAAATTTCCGCCAGAATGTCTTGGTTGGTTTGCCGTCTGCCTTGCGCATTCTGCTTTTGGTATTGCGCGTCCTGACCTTTCCCATCCCTGGATTCAATGTGCCGAGGTTAGACGCGGAGTTACCGATGCTTTATGTGCGTTACCTGGGTTGCAAGGCAGGTCACGAGGAAGCATTGCGAGCGCTTCTTTCCCAGGCTCGTAAGCTTGCTTACGAGCAGCGTGTCACGTTTCTTTCGCTGGGCTTGCATGAACGGGATCCCATGCGCCCTGTGGTCGACGGGATTCTCCGGTTCACTTTTACATCGCGCTCGATGGCCACCAGCGCGATCACGCCGGAACGAGTCAAGACTCTTGTCGATCTGATACCGTACGAGGATTTTGCGCTCGTGTAGCAGTCGTGAGGGGGGAGATACTTGGAAGCCAGGTTCGATAAAGGCGAGAACGAAAGTGAAGTTTCCCAGTGGAGGCTTCGTCTTGAAGAACTGCCTCCCCAGATGCGTACGGAAATTCGAAGCTTGTACAAGCTGCGTCCGCTCGCGAATTTGAATCTGCTGCTCTATCCAGTGTCATGGATAGCATCTATCGAAATGATGGAGAGGTGGCCGACACCACCGGTTCGCCTTGCGGGTATTGTTGTCATTGCGATCTCAATTCAGGCCATGGGGACACTGATGCATGAGGCCTTGCACGGCAACGTGTTTCGCAACCGGTTCTTGGATCGATGGGTGGGCTTTGCCTGCGGCATACCCACGTGCTTCTCTTCTTCAGCGTACAAGGTAACGCATCTCAATCATCATCGTCATACTCGGAGCGAGCGCGACATCGATGAATTCTCTTACTCGTGCAAGACCCATCGCCAGTCTCGGGTCCTGTTCTATGCGTCTTTCCTGGTGGGCTCAATTTTGTATATGTTTGTCGTGCCGTTAAAGTCGTATGCCATGGCATCGAGACCTATGCGTCGACGCATCGCGATGGAGTATGCCGTAATGATCTTTTGTTACGCAGCGGCGACAGGATGGGCCTTGCGCCTGGGGCATCCAGAATGGCTCCTGTGGTACTGGATCTACCCAGTCGGCATTGCAGTCTTGCTGTCGAACATACGGGCTCTCGCAGAGCACATGGGAACATCCGGAAAGGGAGACGCGTTTTCGAAGACGCGGACAACCACCAGCAATCCCGTTGTCTCATTTCTCATGCTCAATCTGAATTATCACCTTGAACATCATCTCTTTCCTGGGATCCCTTGGTACAACCTGCCAAAAATCCATCGCCTTCTCCGGCCGATGTACGTATCGCGTGGAGCGGAAATAAGGTCGTCCTATACCGGGTTCGTCCTGCAATGCCTGCGCAAGAGCCCAGAGCCCTTGCATCGCATTCCATCGGGAAAGGCGAATGCGTGACAAGGCCTGCAAGCATGAAGAATTGGCAGACGTTCGATATCTGGCCGGCCAGAGCGAGATCCCTCACCACGTCGTCAACCGCCCCACTTCGAACCAGGAGAATGATTTGCGGAACGGCGAGAGATGGTTACAGAAGGGAATTGGCGGAGGGAGAGGGATTCGAACCCCCGGTACCTTCTCAGGCACAACGGTTTTCAAGACCGCCGGTATCAACCGCTCACCCATCCCTCCGCGTGAGGAGGTGACCTCAAAATATTGTAACCCAGGGCCATTTGCAGCAAGAATCCCGCGCCCGCGATACTCCAGCGGCGAAGCGAGAAATTCCCACTTTGAACGACCACTATCCCTCTCCGCATTCCGACGTCTGCGTGTTGAGACGGCATCCTATCTTCTTGAAGAGGCGCAGAATCAAAGCCAATCCCCGCCGATGGTCGGGACTGGTAAAGCCAAACAGCATAGCAAAGAGCCCCGGAGGGCGCGCGGGGATGGCCTTTTTGTTGCCAAAGGTCTCGGCGACAGATAGGGAGATTCCTTCGAGTAACTCAGGATCGACGGAAGCCAGCATTTTGGTCAGGATGATCGCATTGCGCATCGCTCGCACACTGTCCGCGCGGCTGGCCCCCGCCGACAGATCTTCGATCACTTTATCCTTTGCGCCGAGCAGGCCGCGCAGCAATCCAAGTGTGCCCGACTCATGCAACTCCTGCAGTAGCTCGTAGCTATCCAGCAGCGCGGCGGCATACTCGGTGGGAGCCTGTTCCAAACGCTCACGCAACTCGCGCTTGTGATCCCGTGGGGCAATTTTAAGTCCGATTGATTGAGCCATGCTTTCCTCGCTACTTCGCTGTCACTTCTTTGGTCTTGATTTGTACAAGGTTTCGCGCACTCGGATTCGTTCCCGGCATGATGTAGCCTTTGTGCTTCCACTTGCGCTCCACCTCGACGCCTATCTGTGGGGTGGGATGGCCAAAGCGCGGATTGGTTCGCGGCAACGGACTCTTCGCCTTAGTTCCAGCCAGGTGTGCGAGAACCCGCATGTTTACCGATGTTTCCTTATAAGCAGGTGTGTGGGTCTGCTTGTCCGTGTGCGTTCCGGTAAGTAAGTTGACGCGCGATTCGACGGAATTGAGAGCCATGTAGAGTTCTTTGCCCTTGACTCGATCGGTAATCAATGCCTGCACCCGCAGGTTCCCGTAGCGAGATGTTAATTCCACCCACGAGCCATTCTCGACGCCGCGTTCGACTGCCAGTTCTGGAGAGATTTCCATAAAGGTGCAAGGTACTTTCTCCTTGATACCCGGCGTGCGGTACGTCATGTTTCCTTCGTGGAAATGTTCGAGCATGCGGCCATTGTTGAGGTGGAGATCGAAGTCATCGTCCTGCTGATCGGCGGGCTCGGTCCACTCCAGCGGAAATAGATTTGCTTTGCCGTCGGGAAACTTGAATTGCTTCGTATAGAGCAGCGGTTCATCTTTGCCATCGGGAGCTACCGGCCAGTGCAGCGACTGATAACCTTCGAGACGCTCATAGCTCACACCTGCCATGAGCGGAGTCAGGCTGGCCACCTCGTCCATGATCTCGGAAGGATGTTTATAGTTCCATCCAGCCCCGAGATGGTTGGCGAGATCCTGCAAAATGATCCAGTCGGGACGACTCTCTCCGAGCGGCTCAAATGCCTGGTAAATGCGTTGCACACGCCGCTCCGTATTGGTGAAGGTTCCTTCCTTTTCCAGGCTGGGGCTGGCGGGAAAAATCACGTCGGCGAAGTGGCAAGA